>CAMGRE010000001.1 GCA_946061355.1 uncultured bacterium
ATCTTTTAACAAATCTCTTTTATCTGCCGACCGACGAGTGGGGAGATGACGCAGTGAGAATGACCAATGTGGGAGTGGGCACAGTGATCATTGTGATCATTGCACTCATTGTGGCAGCACTGATCGTGTATCGTATCCAGTCCGGAAAGAAATCAACTAAGATCACAGCAAAGCAGCTTGCTTTTTCCGCGATGGCTGTCGCACTTGCCGTGGTTACGTCTATGATTAAGATTATTGATATGCCTATGGGCGGTTCCGTGACACTTTTTAGTATGCTCTTTATCGTATTGATCGGATACTGGTATGGTCCTTTTGTCGGTATTATGACAGGCATGGCATATGGACTGATTCAGTTTGTGTTAGAACCGATCTTTTATACAATCCCGCAGATGCTGGTGGATTATCCACTCGCATTTGGAGCGCTTGGTCTGTCCGGTTTTTTTGCCGGAAAGAAGAGAGGACTGGCTTTGGGCTACATAGTCGGTGTTCTTGGCAGATACGTGTTTGCATTCCTTTCAGGCGTTCTTTTCTTTGCGGCCTATGCTCCGGAAGAGATGGGAGCGGTCATTTATTCCCTTGTCTATAATGGCTCTTATCTGCTCACGGAAGGAATCATTACTTTAATCATTATCTGTCTGCCGCCGATGGCAAAAGCGATGGAACGGATCAGACAGCTGGCAACTGAAGAATAAAGAAGCGTAAAATGTTAGAAAAAGAGTTGCATTTCCGATTTTACGGTGCTACAATAACTATGATGTAAATAAGGATGATAAGAAAGAGTGGTTGACAAACCACTCTTTCTTGTTGAATAGGGAGAGGTGAGACAGTGGCAAAAAGAGATTATGAGAGCCGCACGGAGGAATTGCTCACGCCGATAGCGGAGGCCGTGGGAGTGTCCGTCTATGACGTAGAGTATGTCAAAGAGGGGAGCGACTGGTATCTGCGGTGCTACATTGATAAGCCGGACGGTGTGACTATTCAGGATTGTGAGACGGTGAGCAGAGCACTTTCTGACCGACTGGATGAGGAGGATTACATTGCGGACGCTTACATTCTGGAGGTCAGCAGTCCGGGACTCGGCAGAACTTTGAAGAAGGATAAACATCTTGCAAAGAGTATCGGACAGGAAGTGGAAGTAAAGACTTATAAGCCGATTGAGAAACAGAAGGAATTTTCCGGAATCCTGAGAGCATTTGACCAGGACACCGTTACGATAGAGACACAAACCGGCGAGGTGCAGTTTGACAGGAGTGATGTGGCACTCATCAGACTGGCGCTGGATTTTTAGAGAGATAAGAGAAAACAACCAAGTTTAGGAGGAAACTGGAAAATGAACAAAGAATTGATGGAAGCACTGAACATTTTGGAAAAAGAAAAGGAGATCAGTAAGGAGACGCTGTTCGAGGCGATTGAGAATTCCCTGCTGACAGCCTGCAAGAACCATTTCGGAAAGGCTGACAATATCAAGGTGGAAATCGACCGTGACACCTGTGATTTCCTTTGCTATGCGGAGAAGGAGATCGTGGAAGAGGTGGAGGATGACTGTCTGCAGATCTCTCTTGAGGATGCACAGGCAATCTCTAAGAACGCACAGCTTGGAGATATCATTCATGTGGAGATCAAATCCAAGGAATTCGGCAGAATCGCAACGCAGAATGCCAAGAATGTGATCCTTCAGAAGATCCGCGAGGAAGAGAGAAGCGTGATCTATAATCAGTATTTTGAGAAGGAAAAGGATGTTGTGACAGGTGTGGTACAAAGATACCTGGGCAGAAACATCAGCATTAATCTGGGTAAGGCAGACGCCATCCTGAACGAGAGCGAGCAGGTGAAGGGCGAGGTATTCAAGGCGACCGAGAGAATTAAAGTCTATATTCTGGAAGTGAAGAATACACCTAAAGGACCGAGAATTCTGGTAAGCCGTACCCATCCGGAACTGGTGAAACGCCTTTTTGAGGAAGAGGTGACAGAGATCAAGGACGGTACCGTGGAGATCAAGAGTATTGCCAGAGAGGCGGGAAGCAGAACAAAGCTGGCGGTATGGTCCAACAATCCCAACGTGGATGCTGTCGGCGCCTGCGTCGGCATGAACGGCGCCAGAGTCAATGCCATTGTGGAGGAACTGCGCGGCGAGAAGATTGATATCATCAACTGGGATGAGAATCCCGGCAATCTGATCCAGAACGCACTGTCTCCGGCAAAGATCGTGGCTGTTTTTGCTGATCCGGATGAGAAGACCGCTAAGGTCGTAGTGCCTGATTATCAGCTTTCCCTTGCAATCGGCAAGGAGGGACAGAATGCCAGACTGGCTGCCAAGCTGACCGGTTATAAGATCGATATCAAGAGTGAGACGCAGGCAAAGGATACTCCCGGCTTCCGTTACGAGGATTATGTGGATGACGAGTATGATGAGGAAGAGTATGACGAGGAGTATCAGGGCGAGTATGAGGAAGGAGAGTATGTAGAGGAAGAGACATACGAATCCGAGGATGAGTAAAAAAATTCCCATGAGACAGTGTGTGGGCTGTGGTGAGATGAAGAGCAAAAAAGAGATGATGCGCGTGCTAAAAACAGCGGAGGATCACATTGTCCTGGATGTAACCGGTAAAAAGAACGGGAGAGGCGCTTATCTGTGTATTTCCGCAGAATGCCTGAAAAAGGCGCGGAAAAACAAGGGTCTGGAGCGTTCCTTCCACATGAGCATTCCGGAAGAAATTTATGAGAGTCTGGAAAAGGAGCTTGAGGACAGTGGTGCAAAATAAAGTTTTTTCCCTGTTGGGGCTTGCGGCGAGGTCGCGCAATGTGGTCAGCGGCGAGTTCGCAACGGAAAAAGCGGTCAAGGACGGGAAAGCCTGTCTGGTGATCGTCAGCGAGGAAGCATCGGATAATACCAAAAAGATGTTTCAAAATATGTGCAGCTTTTATGAAGTCCCTCTTCGGCTTTACGGCGGCAAGGAAGAACTCGGTCATTGTATCGGAAAAGAGATGAGAGCATCTCTTGCAGTGACAAATGAAGGATTTGCATCAAATATCATAAAAAATCTGGAATGTGAAGATAACTAATGGAGGTAGCGAGCATGGCGAAAGTGAAAGTACATGAACTTGCAAAAGAACTGGAAAAGCAGAGCAAAGAAATTGTTGCTTTTTTACAGAATAAAGGAATTGAGGTAAAAGCGGCACAGAGCTCCGTTGAGGATGATGTGGCAGATATGGTGAGAAAGGAATTCGGAGCAAAACGGACTTCGACGCCAAAGACCGAGGCAACGGAGAAGAAAGCCGGGACAGCAGAACCAAAGGCTGAAGCAGTGGAGAAGAAAGCCGAGGCGGAGGATAAACCCGCAAAGGCAGAGGAAGGCAAGACAGAAAAAACTGCAGATGCGCCGAAACAGTCGGAGGAACAGAAGCAGCCGGTACACAAGGCAGAGGCACCTGTAAAGAAGAAAAAGAACATTATTTTTGTCAGCAATCCCCACAACAGCAAGATGCAGGGCGGACAGAGATCTCCCATGGGAAATGACAGAAGAAGTAATAACAACGGCAATAACAGTGGAATTCGCAGACCGCTGATCCGGCCTTTGACACCGCCATCGCCCACGCCTTCCGTAGATATGGTCAAGAGCAATCCTCAGCCGAGAAGGCAGGAGAGACCGCAGACCGCACCGGAGAGCAGAATGCAGGGTGCTCAGGAGAGGCCGCAGGGAACACAGGATAACAGAGGAACCAGGCCGCTTCAGGAGAGAAAACTTGCGGACAACAGAGACAGAAGAGTGCAGGAAAGGACGGGAGGCAGTTATGATAACAGAAACCGTCAGACGGACAATCGCACAGGCAATACAGGTTATAACAGGGATCGCAGCGCTACTGCGGGCAGTGGGGATCGTAATCGGAGCTTTAACAATAGCGGACGCCCTGAGAGAGGAAATGGCAGAGAGGACAATCGATTCCGCAAGCCTGCGCCGGGTAAGGGATTTGCTCCCGACACACCGATCAAAGAAGTAGAGAAGCCGCATAGAGACGAGGGAAAGCGCCGTCAGGATCAGGAGAGAGATAAGCGTTCCAGAAAGGATGCAATCTACGAGGACGGCAATGAGAAGGGAAAAGGAAAAGGCAACAAGCCGGGCCGGTTTATCAAGCCTGAGAAGAAGGTAGAGGAGAAACAGGAAGAGCAGATCAAGACGATCACTCTGCCCGAGACACTGACGATCAAAGAACTTGCCGATAAGATGAAGATACAGCCTTCCGCAATCGTGAAGAAGCTGTTTATGCAGGGACAGATCGTTACAGTCAATCAGGAGATCAGTTTTGAGACTGCAGAGGAAATTGCGATCGAATACGAGATCATCTGTGAGAAGGAAATCAAGGTGGATGTGATCGAGGAGCTTCTGAAAGAGGAGGAGGAGAATCCTGAGGATATGACTCCGAGACCTCCGGTTATCTGTGTTATGGGTCATGTTGATCACGGTAAGACGTCTCTGCTCGATGCGATCCGTAAGACGAACGTCACGGACAGAGAGGCAGGCGGTATCACACAGCATATCGGTGCATATACCGTCAATGTGAACGATCAGAAGATCACATTCCTCGATACACCGGGACACGAGGCGTTCACCGCGATGCGTATGCGCGGCGCAAATTCAACGGATATCGCGATCCTGGTGGTGGCTGCGGATGACGGTGTTATGCCGCAGACGGTCGAGGCGATCAATCACGCAAAGGCTGCAGGAATTGAAATTATCGTAGCGGTGAACAAGGTTGATAAGCCCGGAGCCAATGTGGATCGCGTGAAGCAGGAATTGACGGAATATGAACTGATCCCGGTAGACTGGGGCGGAAGTACAGAGTTCGTTCCTGTGTCCGCAAAGACCGGAGAGGGATTGGATACGCTGCTTGAGACCATCCTGCTGACCGCGGAGATTCTCGAACTGAAAGCGAATGCAAAGCGTCGTGCGAGAGGTCTCGTGATCGAGGCAGAGCTTGACAGAGGACGCGGTCCTGTGGCTACGGTTCTGGTTCAGAAGGGTACATTACATGTAGGTGATTTTGTGTCCGCAGGTTCCGCTCACGGTAAGGTTCGTGCGATGGTGGATGACAAGGGACGCCGGGTGAAGGAGGCAGGTCCTTCCACACCTGTGGAGATCCTTGGTCTTTCTGATGTGCCGAGCGCGGGAGAGGTTATTATCGCCCATGACAGCGATAAGACAGCCAAGTCTTATGCAGAGACATATCTGGCACAGAATAAGGAGAAAATGCTGGAGGAGACGAAGTCCAAGATGTCTCTGGATGATCTGTTTACGCAGATCCAGGCAGGAAATCTGAAGGAATTGAACATTATCGTGAAGGCCGATGTCCAGGGTAGTGTGGAAGCTGTGAAGCAGAGCCTCCTGAAGCTTTCCAACGAGGAGGTTGTCGTGAAATGTATCCACGGTGGCGTGGGTGCCATCAACGAATCCGACGTTATTCTTGCTTCCGCGTCAAATGCGATTATCATCGGATTTAATGTGCGTCCCGATGCAACAGCTAAGACGACTGCTGAGCGTGAGGGCGTGGATGTAAGGCTCTATAAGGTTATCTATCAGGCAATCGAGGACGTGGAAGCGGCCATGAAGGGTATGCTGGATCCTGTCTTCGAGGAGAAGGTGATCGGACACGCAGAGGTGCGTCAGATCTTCAAGGCATCCGCAGTCGGAAATATCGCAGGTTCTTATGTGCTTGACGGTGTGTTCCAGAGAGACTGCAGTGTGCGTATTTCCAGAGAAGGCGAGCAGATCTTTGAAGGCAAACTGGCATCCCTGAAGCGTTTCAAGGATGATGTGAAGGAAGTGAAGTCAGGCTTCGAGTGCGGTCTTGTATTTGAGGGATTTGATCAGATGCAGGAGCTTGATATCGTGGAGGCCTATATTATGGTAGAGGTGCCCAGATAGGATATCCGGGCAGTCGGAAAAGGGTAAATAAATGAGAAAGAATAGTGTAAAAAATACACGGATCAACGGCGAGGTGCAGCGGGTACTGGCAGAGATCATCCGGGGAGAGATCAAGGATCCCCGCATTGCTCCGCTCACCTCGGTGGTGGCGGTGGAAGTGGCGCCGGATCTGAAGAGCTGTAAGGCGTGGATCAGTGTGTTGGGAGACACAAAGGCACAGGAGGATACACTGGCAGGCTTAAAAAGTGCGGAGGGCTTTATCCGCAGCAAGCTTGCAAAGGAGATCAATCTGCGCAATACACCGGAGATCCGCTTTGTACTGGATCAGTCCATCGAGTATGGTGTGAATATGTCCAGAAAGATTGACGAGATCAATAATGGGGAATTCGGACAGAATTCCGAAAGCAAAGATTGATATTTATAGGGAAGTGATTGTATGTTTCAGTTGACAGAAGAGATAAAAGGCGCCCGCTCGATCGGTATCAGCGGGCATATCAGACCGGACGGGGACTGTGTCGGCTCGGCGATGGCATTGTATTTGTATTTACAAAAGATTGCGGAAGCGGGGACGGAGGTAAGCGTATATCTGGAGCAGCCTCCGGAAACGTTCGGCGCGATCAAGGGAATAGAGCAGATACAGACTGAGGCGCCGGAGGATAAGGTGTATGATGTGTTCTTCGCACTGGACTGCGAGAAGAGCAGACTCGGATTCGCGGAGAAACTGTTCGGGCAGGCAAAGAAAACGATCAATGTGGATCATCATATCAGCAATCTCGGATGCGGCAAGGTGAATTATGTTGTGCCGACCGCCAGTTCCACAAGTGAACTTGTATACGATCTGCTTGACAGGGAGTACATGGACCGGGATATTGCCATGGCGATTTACATCGGGATCATTCATGATACCGGTGTGTTCCAGTATTCCAACACATCGCCGAAGACCATGAGGATTGCAGCCGACCTGCTGGAATACGGTTTTGATTTCTCAACTCTGATAGAGGAAACGTTTTATCAGAAGACGTACTGGCAGAATCAGATCATGGGCAGAGCGCTGCTCGAGAGCATTATGTTCTTAGGCGGCAGATGCATCGTCAGTGCGGTGGACCGCAAGCTGATGGAGTTTTATCATGCGACACCGAAAGATCTGGATGGAATCGTGAACCAGCTGAAGATCATCAAAGGCGTGGAATGTGCCGTCTTTATGTACGAGACGGATATTCTGGAATACAAGGTGAGCATGCGTTCGACCGACAGGGTAGATGTCGCAAAGGTTGCCTCATACTTTGGGGGCGGAGGACATAAAAAGGCGGCGGGATGTACCATGAAAGGGACATTCCACGATGTGATCAACAATCTGTCTCTACATATTGAGAAACAGTTAGATGGGGAAGCAAATTGATTAACGGTATCATTAATGTATACAAAGAAAGGGGCTTTACTTCCCATGATGTGGTGGCAAAGCTTCGCGGGATTTTAAAACAGAAAAAGATCGGACACACGGGAACGCTGGATCCGGAGGCGGAGGGCGTGCTCCCGGTGTGTCTCGGAAACGGAACAAAACTTTGTGACATGCTCACGGACAGGAGCAAGGAGTATGTTGCAGAGTTTTTGTTAGGTATATCCACGGATACGCAGGATACAACGGGAACTGTGCTGATGCAAAAAGAGGTTGACATAACACCCGAACAACTACGTGAGGCAGCACAGTCCTTTGTCGGGGAGTATGATCAGATCCCACCGATGTATTCGGCATGTAAGGTAAACGGAAAGAGGCTTTATGAGCTGGCAAGACAGGGAAAAGAAGTGGAAAGACAGCCGCGCAGAGTGGTGATCGAAGCATTAGAGATTCTGGAAACAGACTTTCCGGAGGGCAGCACAGGAGAAACCGTCGAAGACGGCCTGAACCTGCCCCGGATCAAAATCCGGGTGGTTTGTTCCAAGGGAACCTATATCAGGACGCTGTGTCATGATATCGGGCAAAAACTTGGCTGCGGGGCAGCCATGGACAGTCTTCTCCGCACCAGAGTCGGAAGTTTTGTCGTGGAGGATGCCATGCGGCTGTCACAGATTGAGGAATGGGCGCATGGAGAGCAGCAGACGCCCATCTGGATTCCGGTGGACCGGATGTTTGAATCACTTCCCGGCGCTTTTGTGACGGGAAGCGGCATTAAGGCTGTACAGAACGGCAATTTTCTGTTTCCGGATCAGCTTGTGCTGTCACAGGCAGAAGCAGTCTGCAGACACGGGGAAGAGATCCGTGTCTATGACAGGGATGGAAAATTTTATGGGATCTATGGGTATGATCGGGAGAAGAAAGGGTTTCGACCGGTAAAGATGTTTCTGTGAAAAACAGCGGACTAGAGAGGACAGAAAACGGAATGCAGTTGATACAGGGAACAACGGAATTTAAACTGACACAGCCATCAGCCGTGGCGGTAGGAAAATTTGACGGCATACACAGAGGACACAAGCAGCTGCTTGACAGGATCATCCGGAAGAAAGAGGACGGTATGCAGGCGGTCGTCTTTACGTTTGATCCGTCTCCGGCAGTCTTCTTTGGAAAGCAGCCGGTGCGCAGTGTGACAACACGCGCGGAAAAACGCCGGATCTTTGAGCGTATGGGGATTGACGTACTGATCGAGTTCCCGTTGACGCACGAGACTGCCTCCATGTCTCCGGAAAGGTTTGTGGAATCTGTTCTGGTCGATAAAATGTATACATCCTATGTTGCTGCAGGGACGGATGTGTCGTTCGGAGCAGGTGGCAGGGGGGATTATGCATTGCTTGTCTCTCTTGGCAGAAGGCATGGGTTCACGGTTGAGATCCTTGACAAGATCTGTGTGGACGGCAGGGAGATCAGTTCCAGCTTTGTTCGGGAGGAACTGGAGAAGGGTAATATGGAGCGGGTCACAGAATTGATCGGTGCCCCGTACAGTATCACGGGAACAGTGGTTCACGGCAAAAGGCTTGGCAGAACGATCGGAATGCCGACGGTAAATCTGATTCCGGATGCGGATAAGCTGCTGCCGCCGAACGGGGTCTACTATTCACAGGTGTCGTACCGGGGAGATCATTACAGAAGTATCAGCAATATCGGCTGCAAGCCCACGGTGAGTAACGAGAATGTTATGGGGGTGGAGACGTATCTGTATGATTTTGCGGAGGATATCTACGGAAAAGACATTATCGTGAATCTATTTTCCTTTAAGCGTCCCGAAATGAAATTTTCTTCTCTGGAGGAGCTGAAAAGCCAGATGCAGAAAGATATTGCGGAAGGTGCGAAGTGGGACTTGTAACTTTTGGGATTATCACTTAAAATGAAAAATAGGGTAAAACCGTAGGATAGAAAACACGATCAAAGCAAAAAGAAAATAAAGGGGTACGGCAGGATGAGCGTTTCCATATTATTGTCCATGGCAGGCGGACTTGGTCTGTTTCTGTTTGGCATGAAACTGATGAGTGAAGGGATTGAAAAGGCGGCAGGTGCAAAACTCAGGAGTATTCTCGAATTTTTTACAACAAACCGTTTTACGGGGATGCTGGTCGGTATCGTTTTTACCGCGATTATACAGTCTTCTTCCGCGTGTACCGTTATGGTAGTCAGCTTCGTAAACTCAGGTCTGATGTCGCTTTATCAGGCGGCGGGTGTGATCCTCGGAGCAAATATCGGTACGACGGTCACTTCCCAGCTGGTTTCCTTTAATTTGTCGGAAGTGGCGCCGGTCTTTCTGCTGGGCGGCGTTCTGACAGTGATGTTCGTCAAGAATAATATGGTGAAAAAGATCGGTGAGATCGTTTTGGGATTCGGTGTTCTCTTTATGGGACTGTCAGGAATGTCCAGCGCAATGTCGGGACTCAGGGAAGATCCGACTGTGGTTGGGATGTTTGCTTCTCTGACGAATCCTCTTTTTGCAGTTCTTTTGGGTACGGTGGTGACGGCCGTGATCCAGAGCTCTTCCGTCACGGTCAGCATCATCCTCCTGATGGCAAATCAGGGACTTTTGGAATTGCCGATCTGTCTGTTTATTATCCTGGGATGTAATATCGGTGCCTGTGCATCTGCAATGATTGCTTCCCTTGCAGGAAAGAAGGATGCCAAGCGGGCAGCGATGATCCATTTCCTGTTTAATGTCGTGGGAAGTATTATCTTTTTTTTCATATTCCTTGTTGCGATGGATCCCGTGATACAGCTTCTACATACGATCTCGGGTGACAATGCGGGACGTTTCGTGGCAAATGCCCATACGTGTATCAAGATCGCGCAGGTGATCATGCTGTTCCCGTTCTCGGGACTTCTGGTAAAACTTACGTATGTCTGTGTACCCGGTGATGATAAGAAGATTGGGTATCGTGACAGCTTCCAGCTCAAATATATCGGGGATAAGGTTGTATTTAATCCTGCCACAGCAGTGGTTGAGGTCATCAAAGAGATCGACCGTATGGCATCTCTTGCCAGTGAGAACCTGAACAGAGCCATGAATGCGTTGATTACTTTGGATCAGGAAGATATCAATGAGGTTTATGAGGTGGAAAAGAATATCAATTTCCTGAATCATGCCATCACCAATTATCTCGTGAAGATCAACCAGACAACACTGCCGATCGAGGACTTGCAGAGTATCGGCAGTCTGTTCCATGTGGTGAATGATATCGAGCGTATCGGTGACCATGCGGAAAACGTGGCGGATGCGGCAAAACAGAGACAGGAAACGGGTGTGAGCTTCAGTAAGGAAGCACAGAAGGAACTGGGAGAGATGCTCGATATGGTGAATCAGCTGATCCAGTATTCCACGGAAATGTTTGCAAAAGGAACAGAGGAGCACGTGCAGGATATTATGGAACTGGAGGAGTGTGTGGATGAGAAAGAGCGCCAGCTCCAGAAATTCCATGTGGAGCGATTGACCAAAAACCAGTGTACGCCTGAGGCAGGCATGATCTTCTCTGACGTGATCTCCGGTCTTGAGAGGGTGGCGGATCATGCTACGAACATTGCTTTTTCCCTGCTGCACAATGAGCCGGAAGAAAACAATGCATAAGAAGGCAATGTGTTTTTTAAACTGTATGATATGAGATTTGGTTTCAGGTAATTGATGGAAAACAGGCTGCTTTGATTGACAGTATCCTGAGCACTTGTTACAATGACAACATAAAAACGTAACAAAATTGTAACAAATGTCGGGCGTGTGTAACGCCCATACAGGATGAACGGAGGCAGTAATGAAACGGACTTTAGAGAAAGGAATCGCCCTGGCGGTGGCTGCGGCAATGCTTGGAATGACAACCACAGTTACGGCAGGTTCCACGGATGACTTGATAAATAACACTACCGCCGGAATGGAGCGCGTCCTGCTGGTTGGGCAGGCGGAAGATCTTTCGGAGGAAACTTCCGGAAAACAGGAAGAAAAAGCTGCTGAGAAAAAGCAGGAGACGATATACGGATATACCAATCTCGGGATCGCGCAGGTAGACAATCATCTGAATGTGCGAAATAAGCCGGGTGAGGATGGAGAACTTGTAGGTAAGATGACGAAAAATTCGGCATGCGAGATCCTCTCTGTGGAAGGAGACTGGGCTAAGATTAAGTCCGGTAAGGTGGAAGGATATGTGCATACCGATTATCTGCTGACAGGTGAAGCCGCGAAGAAAAAGGCAGAGGAAGTTGTTTATACGGTTGCGAAGGTTAACACGCAGACATTGAAGGTCAGAGAGCAGCCGAATACGGACTGCCCTGTCATCACGCTTGTCGCGCAGGATGAGCGGTTGGAGGTGGTCGAACAGGCACCGGAAGGCTGGGCCAAGATCATGCTGGATGATGAGGAGGCATATGTGTCTACAGATTATTGCGTGATCGAGCAGTCCCTGGAGACAGCGGTAACGATGAAGGAATTGCTGTTTGGCGATGGAGTGTCTGATACTAGGATCAGTCTGTGTCAGTATGCAAAACAGTTTATTGGGAATCCCTATGTATGGGGAGGAACCAGTCTTACCAAAGGAGCTGACTGTTCCGGTTTCGTGCAGAGCGTGTACAAGCATTTCGGAATTTCTCTGCCGCGTTCGTCCAGAGAGCAGGTGAATGTCGGGACAAAAGTGTCGTTGTCTGAGGCGAAACCGGGGGATCTGGTGTTCTATGCAAAGGGCGGGACGATCAACCATGTGGCAATCTATATCGGGAACGGTCAGGTTGTGCATGCCAGCAGTCCCAAGACAGGGATTCGTATCTCAAATGTGAACTACAGGACACCTGCGTCTGTGAAGAGAGTCATGTAGATTAAAAGTTCAGAAAGAAGTTGCAAAGGATGATCGAGAAGATAAGGAAGAGATTATTTGATACGGATATGCCCGTTCAGAATGTGATCTTTCATTTGCTGATCGCGGGGACGATTATCGGCGGGATCATAATGGAACTGCTGACGATTTTGCTGCGCTCCGATATCAATAAGAGGGTAGAAACACTGATCATTCTTTATCTCGTGATCCTTTTGTGGTACAGCCTGAAGGTCCGTCAGAATCTCCAGACGATGATCACTGTGGTATGTGTATCGGGAGCATTTTTTGTATTCCCGCTTCTCTTTTTGTCAAACGGTGGTGTGAACGGCGGTATGGCAATCTGGATGGTGCTCGGCATGGTTCTGGAATTTATGCTTTTGGAACGTCGTTATCTGTTGATTCTTGCGCCGATCACGTCTGTCGCATACGGAGTTGTATTCTGGGTGGCGGATCAGTATCCGGAGATTATTATCCACTTCAAATCAGAGACGCTGGCCTCCATCGATACTTTTGTAAGTCTGCTGACGGTTGCGGCGATCATAGGAGTGCTCGCCAGAATGCAGATGCGCTTTTATATGAATAAATGTGAGCAGCTTGAGCAGGCGGTCCGGGAGGTGGAAAGGTCCAATCAGGCGGAGCGGCGCTTCCTTGCCAATATGTCACATGAGATCCGGACACCGGTATCTGTTATCTGCGGTATGGATGAGATAATCCTGAGAGAATGTGATGATCCGGAGATCGTTTCTTATGCCAATGAGATTAAAGTTGCTTCCGGACTGTTGCTCAGCACGATCAATGATATTCTGGATTTCTCCAAGATTGAAGCCGGGAAAATGGAACTGCAGATCACAGAGTATAGCCTAGGCAGGCTGATCGCGGACATCTATCATCTGATGGAACTGAAGATGCAGGAAAAGAAACTGCAGTTTTCGGTGAATGTGAATCCGGAACTTCCCGACAGATTGTATGGAGATGATGTGCGTCTCAGACAGATTCTCATAAATATTGTGAACAACGCTTATAAGTATACGAATGAAGGCCGTGTGCTGATCAGCTGCGACGGTTCTATAGAAGGCGATATTGCGGTTTTGCATTTTGCGGTTGAGGACACCGGAACCGGGATCAGAGAGGAAGACATCAAGCGGCTGTTCTCGGAGTTTAAGCGCATTGATGAACTCAAGAACCGTAATGTAGAGGGATCGGGGCTTGGCATGAATATCGCAATGCAGCTTCTCGTCATGATGGGCAGCCGACTGCAGGTAGAGAGTGTTTACGGTGAGGGGAGCAATTTCCATTTTACCTTAAAACAGCGGATAGCGGACAGTAAGCCTGTCGGAGAGATACAGCATGCCCTGCAGAATATCGGCGGGGAACATCAGTACCGTGAGATGTTTCAGGCACCGGATGCACGCATTCTGGTGGTGGATGATAACGAGATCAACAGAAGGGTGTTTGTAAAGCTTCTGGAGCGCACCCGTATGCAGATAGAAGAGGCAGGAAGCGGGGAAGCCTGTCTTGAAATGATACAGAAAGCCCCGTATGATGTGATCTTTATGGATCATATGATGCCCGGGATGGATGGAATTGAGACGTTCCGGCGTATCCGGCAGGGAGATAGTGTGTGCCGGAATGTTCCTGTTGTGATCCTGACAGCCAATACGACGCTTGAGCATCGTGAAGTCTATGAGAAAGAAGGCTTTGATGATTATCTGAGCAAGCCGGTGGAGTCGGAGAGGTTGGAGTATGTCATTTTGAAACTGATTGATAAGAGCAAGGTGACATATGTTATGAGTGATATTACTGATAATGAGGAAGAGGAGGATAAGCCGGAACTTCCCGAGATAGAAGGAGTATTTTGGGAGAAAGCGCTGGAAAAGTTTCGTGACAGGAAGACTTTGCTTGATATGGTAAGGGTATTTTACCGGACGCTTCCGGGCGAAGCAGCCGCGATTGTAAGCCTGTATAAAGAGATTGATACGGAAGAAGGATTGAAGAATTACAGGATTCGTGCTCATGGTCTCAAGAGTGCAGCAGCGACGATAGGTGCCATGAGACTTTCGGGAATGGCAAGGTCGCTGGAGGAGGCAGCTGTTCAGAATAATCTCGGGCAGATCAGAGCGATTCATCCGGTATTACTCAGGGAAATTGAGTTTATTACGGAGCGATTGAAGGTTTTGTTTCCGGAGGAAGGAAAATGCCCGTGGGAAGATCATATTGATCTGAAGGCACTGCTTGCGAAGCTGTGTGAGGCAATGCAGCAGGATGATATCGACGGAGCCGATGCGGTTGTGGAAGAACTGAAGAAATATTCTTATGAAGAGAGTCTGCAGGCACTGTTGGAAGAATTGTTTGTCATGGTTGCGAATCTCGAGGAGAAGCGTGTAGATGAGATTGTATCACAGATTAATGAAAAAATTGAGGCTTTACAGATAAAATAGAGTGTGTTATACTATTCGGGTATGAGATTTTGCCAATGCTCGGTGACGGGATACTCCAACCCGCACTTAGTTTCCGGTGAATAAAAGAAACAGGAGGAGAAACAATGATTTCAAAGGAAAAGAAAACCGCGATCATCAATGAGTATGCAAGAAAACCCGGTGACACAGGTTCACCTGAGGTTCAGGTTGCAGTGTTGACAGCAAGAATCAACGAGCTGACAGAGCATCTGAAAGAGAATCAGAAGGATCATCATTCCAGAAGAGGTATGTTAAAGATGGTAGGTCAGAGACGTGGACTTCTGGCTTATTTAAAGAAGACGGATATCGAGAGATATCGTGCCCTGATCGAGAAACTGGGTCTGAGAAAGTAGCAGAGGTAAAAGGCGGGTTTGATAAATCAATCCGCCTTTTTGTCAATGTATGGTATGACAGAAGGTATTCCCGAGACCACTGAGGTGTGGATATGCGTGCTGCGGATATGGACAGCTCAGTAGTTTCGGTCTCTTCTGTCTGACATATAGAGAAAAAGAAAAGGAGAAGAGAGTATGTACAAGACTTACACAATGGATCTTGCCGGCAGAACACTTAAGGTAGAAATCGGCAAGGTCGGCAAACAGGCAAACGGATGCGCATTTATGCAGTATGGTGATACTACGGTATTAAGCACCGCCACTGCATCAGACAAGCCCAGAGACGGGATCGACTTTTTCCCGCTGAGCGTTGAGTATGAGGAGAAGCTGTACGCTGTAGGCAAGATCCCCGGAGGATTTAACAAGAGAGAGGGCAAGGCTTCCGAGAATGCGATTCTGACAAGCCGTGTCATCGACAGACCGATGCGGCCTTTGTTCCCGAAGGATTACAGAAATGATGTGACTTTGAATAATATGGTAATGTCCGTTGATCCGGCGTGCCGTCCGGAACTTGTGGCTATGCTGGGTGCCGCCATTGCGACAAGTATTTCAGACATTCCGTTTGACGGTCCCTGCGCCATGACACAGGTGGGGATGATCGATGGCGAGTTTGTCATCAATCCGTCCCAGGAGCAGTGGAAGACAGGCGACCTGAATCTGACGGTTGCTTCCACCAGCGAGAAGGTCATCATGATTGAGGCAGGTGCGAATGAGATCCCCGAGGCAACCATGATCGAGGCAATCTATAAGGCCCATGAGGTAAATCAGACACTGATTGCTTTTATCAATCAGATCGTGGCTGAAGTCGGCAAGCCGAAGCATGAGTACACAAGCTGTGCGATCCCGGAGGAGATGTTTGCGGCAATGCGTGAGATCGTTACGCCTGAAGAGATGGAGACAGCTGTATTTACCGATGAGAAGCAGGTAAGAGAAGAGAATATCCGCAAGGTGACAGAGAAATTTGAGGAAGCATTTGCAGACAACGAGGAGTGGCTTGCAGTGCTTGGTGAGGCAGTATATCAGTATCAGAAAAAGACTGTCCGCAAGATGATCTTAAAGGATCACAAACGTCCCGACGGACGTGAGATCACACAGATCCGTCCTCTGGCAGCAGAAGTGGATGTAATCCCGAGAGTTCACGGTTCTGCGATGTTTACCCGTGGGCAGACACAGATCTGCGATGTCTGCACGCTGGCGCCTTTGTCTGAAGCGCAGAAGATCGATGGCCTGGATGAAAATGAAGTAAGCAAGCGTTATATGCATCATTATAATTTCCCGTCCTATTCTGTAGGGGAGACAAAACCTTCCAGAGGACCGGGACGCCGTGAGATCGGTCATGGTGCACTGGCAGAGAGAGCGCTGATTCCGGTACTTCCTACACCGGAAGAGTTCCCGTATGCGATCCGTTGTGTGTCCGAGACATTCGAGTCAAACGGTTCCACATCAATGGCTTCCACCTGTGCATCCTGTATGTCACTGATGGCTGCCGGCGTGCCGATCAAGAAGATGGTGGCAGGTATCTCCTGCGGTCTGGTGACAGGCGATACAGATGATGATTTTGTACTGCTTACAGATATCCAGGGACTTGAGGATTTCTTTGGCGATATGGATTTCAAGGTAACAGGTACAACCGAGGGTATCACGGCGATTCAGATGGATATCAAGATCCACGGTCTGACCAGACCGATCGTAGAGGGCGCGATTGCCAGATGTCGTGAGGCGAGACTCTTTATCATGGACAACTGCATGAAGCCTGCGATCGCAGCGCCCAGAGCAGAGGTTGGCAAATATGCGCCTAAGATCATTCAGGTCAAGATTGATCCGGAGAAGATCGGTGATGTGGTTGGACAGAGAGGCAAGACAATCAATGAGATTATTGCCAGAACAGGTGTCAAGATCGATATCACAGATGACGGTGCGGTTTCTGTATGCGGTACAGACAAAGCAATGATGGATCAGGCGATCGATATGATCAAGATTATCACGACAGAGTTTGAGCAGGGTCAGATCTTTACCGGAACTGTTGTCAGCATCAAAGAGTTTGGTGCATTTATCGAGTTCGCTCCCGGCAAGGAGGGCATGGTTCATATCTCCAAGATTGCAAAGGAGAGGATCAATCATGTTGAGGATGTGCTTACACTGGGCGATAAGGTGACAGTGGTATGTCTCGGCAAGGATAAGATGGGACGTATCAGCTTCTCTATGAAGGATGTGGCACAGCAGTAATAAATAGAAATACAAATAGAAATGCCTGCCGACGGCAGGCATTTTGCATATGCAGACATATCAAAGGAGGGAGCCATGGCAGATGTTACTGCCATGGCTCCTTTTTGCTTCATAGAAGCTGTTATGGGGAGTTAGATTGCTTCGTGGAAGGTACGTGAAATAACATCTGCCTGCTGTTCGGGGGTAAGCTTGATGAAATTCACGGCATATCCGCTGACACGGATCGTCAGCTGAGGGTAATTCTCAGGATGCTTCTGTGCATCGAGAAGCATATCTCTGTTTAATACGTTAACATTCAGATGATGTCCGCCCTTTGTTGCATAGCCGTCCAGTAAAGATACAAGATTTTCAACCTGTGCTGTGTTTGCTGCTGTCATAATCATCTCTCCTTTTCTTTTATAAATTTTAATAATAGTATTGATTCCTGTTTCTTTAATATAATAATAGCAATAATTCCTATTTTTGTCTATCCTTATTTGACAAATTATTGTGTTTTATTAGATACAATCCGGGTGAAAAATCTGAAGTGGATGGATGACTTTCAGCTTGTCCGTAAACTGAAAAAAATCAGTCATAAGATGGACAGCTTATCATATATTAGGATAAGGAACATGGACAAGGGGGGATTGACATTGAATCGGAAGCAGGAAATTCTTGGACTGTTCCCTGAAAATCTGTGGGAACGTTTATGCGAGACAGCCAAATGTGCGGAAACATTGCAGGAAATCAGACTGAGAGCAGGCAGACCGGTATTTCTTGTGAAGGATCATACAGAACATTGTATCGGTATGAAAGGAGAAATCTTAACAGAGACTTCCGGCGCATGGATCCTGCAGTCCGGTGAGCTGGATAGTATTTTAAATCATATATGTCACTATTCCTTATATGCATACGAGGAGGAACTTAGAAGAGGGTTCCTGACTGTACCGGGAGGGCACCGGGTAGGTGTGGCAGGCAGTGCCGTGCTTAAGGAAAACGGAGAAATCCTGTCACTCAAGCATATCTCCGGACTGAGCATCAGGATTTCACATGAGATCAAGGGAGTGGCGGATTCTATCCTTCCGCGCCTGTATGAGGAAAAAGAATTGCAAAATACCCTTATCCTTTCGCCACCCGGATGTGGCAAGACGACGATGCTTCGGGATATGATACGCCAGATTTCCGATGGGAGCAATGATTGTCCCGGGAGAAATGTAACCGTGATCGATGAGCGTTCGGAAATTGCCGGCACTTATATGGGCATGGCGCAGAATAATGTTGGGGCAAGGACGGATGTTCTGGACGGGTGTCCCAAAGCGCAGGGGATGATGATGGCTGTTCGTTCCCTGACGCCGGATGTCGTTGCGGTTGATGAAATCGGAGGCAGGGAGGATGTTGCGGCACTGAGTCAGGTGCTCTGCTGCGGAAGCAGGCTGATCGCTACAGCGCATGGGAGCTGTATGGAGGATCTTAAGAGAAAGGACTGGATGAAACCTGTTCTGAGAGAAGGAATGTTCGGGCGGATTGTTGTGCTGGGACGAAAGCAGGGCAAATGCATTGTTTTGGGAATCTATGATCGGGATGGACATCATGTGTAAGCTGATCGGCAGCCTGTTTCTGGTCGCCGGAACGACAGGAATCAGTTTATGCTGCTGTGCACAGATGCGCAGAAGGATGATTGTTCTTGGAAGACTGCAAAGGCTGTTTGAATTGATTTACAGTCAGGTATCCTATTGCAAGGAGCCGTTGCCGGAGATATGCAAGGCTGTCAGCAGACAGACGGATGGCAATTTTAGGCATATGCTGATGGAGATGTATGAGACTTGGCAGGGACATCCGGGAACACCTTTCCCACAGATATGGAAAGAATGCAGCGGAAGGTATGGTGAAAGATGGGGATTGAGGAGAGAGGAGCAGGCTTTTTTAGAAAGTTTTGGCGCACGGTTTGGGTATGCAGACTGTGAGTTCCAGGAACGATCCATGGAAGAGGTTATAAATGATCTGTCAAAATATATAGAAATGTACGGGAAAAAGAAAAATGAGAGAGAACGGATGATTATGAGTTTTGGAATCATGGGAGGACTGTTATCGGTGATCATATTGGTCTGACAGAAAAGTCCTTTCTGTGACAGGAGGAAGAAATGGGCGTTAGTCTGATTTTTAAAATAGCGGCAGTAGGGATTCTGGTAACCATACTGAGTCAGGTGTTAAAACATAGCGGAAGAGAAGAACATGCTTTTTTGATCAGCCTGGCAGGATTGATTCTGGTGCTGTCATGGATTGTCCCCTATATTTATGATCTGTTCACAACCATACAGAAACTGTTTTCGCTATAACAATTTTTCAGGAACAGGAGGGAAACATGGAGATCATAAAGATTGGTTTCTTAGGTATCACAGGGGTGCTTCTTGCGGTATATTTCAAATCGATCAAATCAGAATACGGGATTTACATCGGAACAGCCACAGGACTTTTGATCTTTTTCTGTGCCATGAAGAATCTGACTTTTTTTATGGAGCAGATGCGTCTGCTCAGCATTTTTTCGGAAGAGGAAAATGGTTTCCTGGAGATTTTGTTTAAAGTGGTTGGAATAACATATGTTTGTGAATTCTGCGCCGGAATCTGTAAAGATGCAGGTTACAGTGCCATCAGTGGTCAGCTTGAGATCTTCGGGAAAGTAATGGTACTCCTGACGGGACTTCCCATTTTATTATCCGTTATTCGTACCATTGAAAATTTCAGAGGGTGAGATATGTATTATTGGGAGGAAGAAATACAAAAAATCAGCTGCCAGATTGAAAAATTGCTGCCCGGAGGAGGAGCAGGCGCAAGTGATCGGCTGGACGATGTCTTTCGGCTTCTTCTGCAGGGAAAGGTATGGGAGGTTCTGCAGCTTATGTTCCATGATATTAAGGGGATGTTTTTGAACGAGGCAGGCGGTATGGTGCAGTTGGTTGTTCTTCTTTTGGGGGTGGGTTTGATTGCGGCACTTCTGCTTCATTTTACAGAGCTGTTTGAAAACCGCCAGATCGCCGATATCGGTTTCTATTTTGTCTATTTGTTCCTGACATTGATTCTGATCGGAATATTTGAGGTCATCATGGAGACCGGAGAAGCGCTGATGGAACATATTCTGCTTTTTTTAAAGCTGTTTATGCCGTTGTATTTCATGGCAGTTGGTGCAGCTTCCGGCGTGACAACATCCTTGCTGGGGTATCAGCTTGTGCTTCTTTTGATCTGTGGAGTGGAAATAATATTTGCAGGCGTTCTGATGCCCATGATCAAGGCGTATCTGTTTCTTGTTCTGATGAACGGTCTGTGGATGGAAGAGAGACTTCATATGCTGCTGGATCTGCTGAAGCGATGTATCGGATATCTGTTGAAACTGCTGATAGCGGTCATAACAGGTATCAATGTGGTGCAATCATTAATAACGCCTGTTATAGACTCCGTTCAGATGACTGCGCTACAAAAAAGTATTGCGGCAATACCGGGGATCGGGACACTGGGAAGCAGTGTCGCGGAGATGATGGCAGGATCAGCGATATTAATCAAAAACAGTGTCGGCGTCATGGCAGTTCTTTTGTTGTTTCTGATCTGTGCGATACCGGTGGTAAAAATATGGCTGCTGTCCATGACACTTAAACTGGGAGCGGCACTCTGCAATATTGTCAGTGACAGAAGGGTGACATCGTGCATGGATCAGGTGGGCGAGGGAGGATTGTTGGTGTTTCGGACGGTGGCTGCAGCCTGCGGATTGTTTTTTATCACAATTGCAATTGTATCAATCAGTACAAACAGAGGTTTTTGATGAAAACAGATGTTTTTGAAATTTTAAAGCGTGCAAGTGTTTTTATGATTCTGGCACAGGCGATCATACATTTCAGGCCATCACCTGTCTACGAAAAATATATCCGTTTTCTGGCTGGAATAATGACGGCTGTTATATTATTTCTCCCGATGATGGAAGTGTTTCGAAAAGGTGTGCAATATGATTACTGGGACAGTCTTGCAAAGTGCAGAGAGAAGGTGGAGAAGGCTTCACTGGAAAATCTGTCCGTGCAGGATATTTCCGACAATACATATATTCAGACGGTGGAGGAAGAAATCAGGGATACAGTCAACGAATCTTTGGCAGATGAAAATATAAAGGTGAGCAGAGTAGAGCTGCTGGGAGTGATCGATGGGAGAGACGGAAAGACAGAGAAGACCGGAATCCGGATTTATATGCGAAAAAAATCAGGACAAGACACAGATAATAAAATAGCAATTGATATTATATCGGTTGGAGAAACGCGGGAGGACGGCGGCGGATCGGAGAACACAAAGATGAAGGAGAAAATTGCGAAAATTCTGCAGACAGACAGTGACAATGTGGAGGTGGTGATCCTGGATGGAACTTCATGAGTGGATCGGAAAGATGTTGGGCGGGGAACACGAGGATGGAGATAAGAAGAGAGAGCACATTGAGAAGCGGCGGGAGCAGTTTGTGATACTGGCACTTGCAGGCGTGCTGCTTCTGGTTATTTGTTTGCCTGTGAAGAAGAATGGCGGAATGGGAACAGGACAATCATTACAGTCGTCTGACCAGAATAGTGAGACACCCTTGGAGGAAGATACAGCAGACCGGACATCGGATTACGGGGGCCGGATAGAGAAGGAACTGGAGGGAATACTGCAGTATATGGAAGGCGTGGGCAGAGTAAGGGTGATGGTTACGCTGCAGTCAGAGGGAGAGGAAATCGTGGAAAAGGACAGACCGGCTGCCCGTACGAGCAGTACGGAGAGCGATTCGGCCGGCGGGAGCAGGAGTTCGAGCGATATGGATACGGATGAGACAACTGTGTATGTAACGGATTCAAATGGGACACAGACACCTTATGTGAGAAGGAGGGACAATCCCAGGATAGAAGGGGTTGTAGTTGCTGCTTCGGGCGGCGGAAATGCGGTGGTGCAAAAAAATATAAAGAGAAGCATTCAGGCATTATTTGGAATTGATGAGAATAGAATTGTAGTAGTAAAAATGAAAACCGGAAAGTAAGGGGAGAAGAGCGTGAAAAACGTATTGAAAAAAAATCAGATCATGATCACGGCACTTGCCATTATGATCGCAGTCGCGGGATACCTTAATTTTGCAGGGACAAAGCTTAGTGATGAGGAGCTGCTGAAGGTATCGGGAAAATCAGTCGTGTCCGAAAATGATGAACAGGTTGCAGAAGGAGAGGTGCTTGATGAACTGGAGACTTTTGGAGACTATGACAGTGCCGCTCTTGAAATATCCGATGAGGATACGGATATGGAAGCAGCAGCCGCAGACATCGGTCCGGAGGAAGCCGGACTCAAAGAGATAGAAAGCCTGGACACGGACGATGTATCAGAGACGCCCGGGGAGGCAGTCTTTACCTCGAGTACAAATGTGAATACACTGGAATCCGCCAGATTGTTGAAGGAACAGACGAGAGCAAAAAACAAGGAGACCCTCCTTGATATCATTAACAGCGCCGAGATCTCAGAGGCTCAGAAGACAGGCGCTGTGGAGGAGATGATAGCGCTCACCGACATTGCAGAGAAAGAAACCGCGGCGGAGATCCTGCTGGAGGCAAAGGGATTCGAGGATGTGGTTGTCAGCATCAGCGATGAGGGAGTGGATGTTGTGGTCAAGGCACAGAGCCTGACAGACGCCCAAAGAGCCCAGATCGAGGACATCGTACAGAGAAAGACCGGCACCTCACCGGAGAATATTATAATTAGTCCTGTCAATTAAGGGAAAAGGGTGGTATACTTATACTGCACGCGAGCAGAAAACCAAGCAACGCTGAAAGCTGTATTTGGTTTTCTGCCGCTATTAAAGTCATAAGGAGAAAAAACGTGAGTGGTAATTACACACAGGAGATTAACAGAAGAAGGACATTTGCCATCATATCCCATCCGGATGCGGGCAAGACGACCCTGACAGAGAAGTTTCTGCTCTATGGAGGGGCAATTAATCTGGCAGGAAGTGTGAAAGGTAAGGCGACAGCCAGACATGCGGTCTCCGACTGGATGGAGATCGAGAAGGAGAGAGGTATCTCTGTCACATCTTCTGTATTGCAGTTTGAATATGACAATTATTGCATCAACATACTGGATACGCCGGGACATCAGGACTTCTCGGAGGATACTTACCGGACGCTGATGGCGGCGGATTCAGCAGTGATGGTGATCGATGCTTCCAAAGGTGTGGAGGCGCAGACACGTAAGCTGTTCAAGGTGTGCGGTATGCGGGGCATTCCCATTTTTACCTTTATCAATAAAATGGACCGGGATGCGAACGATACCTTTGAACTGTTGGATGATATTGAGAAAGAGCTTGGCATTGCCACCTGTCCGGTGAACTGGCCCATCGGATGCGGCAAGAATTTTAAAGGCGTTTATGACAGAAAAAGTGAGAGTATCATCACCTACGAGGATACCCAGAAGGGAACCAAAGAGGGCGAGACTACAGTGATCCCTTTTGCGGACGGCGAAAAGGCGGTCGAATATATCGGGGAAGAATTGTGGGACAAGCTCCGGGATGAGATAGAACTTCTTGACGGCGCCAGCGCAGAATTTGACCTGGAACAGGTCAGGAACGGGAAATTGACACCGGTATTCTTCGGCTCGGCCCTGACGAATTTCGGTGTGGAGATCTTTTTGCGGAATTTCCTGCAGATGGCGACGCCTCCGCTGCCGAGAAAGGCAGATTGCGGTGTAATCGAGCCGACAGAGCAGGACTTTTCGGCTTTTGTGTTTAAGATACAGGCGAATATGAATAAGGCGCACCGGGACAGAGTGGCTTTTATGCGGATCTGCTCCGGAAAATTTGATGCCACGAAAGAAGTGCGTCACGTACAGGGCAACAAGGTGCTGCGTCTTTCCCAACCGCAGCAGATCATGGCAAGCGAACGCAAGGTTGTGGATGAAGCGTATGCCGGAGATATTATCGGTGTATTTGACCCGGGCATTTTTTCCATAGGAGACACCGTGTGCATGCCGAAGGAGAATTTTGCATACGAAGGGATTCCTACCTTTGCACCGGAACACTTTGCGAGGGTGCGTCAGGTGGATACCATGAAGCGCAAGCAGTTCGTGAAAGGAATCACCCAGATTGCCCAGGAAGGTGCGATTCAGATCTTTCAGGAGTTCAATACCGGCCTGGAAGAGATTATCGTCGGCGTAGTCGGTGTCCTGCAGTTTGATGTGCTGAAATTCCGGCTGGAGAATGAGTACAATGTGGAGATACGGCTGGAGCCGCTCCCGTATGAGCATATCCGCTGGATCGAGAATAAGGATGAGATTGATCTGAATAAGCTTACAGGAACTTCCGACATGAAGAAAGTAAAAGATATGAAGGGCAATCCGCTTCTGTTGTTTGTCAATTCCTGGAGTGTCGGAATGACGCTGGACAGAAACGAAGGACTTATCCTTACGGAATTTGGACGTGATTAAATGAGAAGAGTTTTATTATGCCTGCTCACGGTGGTCATGTTTCTGACCGGTTGCGGAGCGGAAAAAATGGAAGATGTGAACCTGAAAGAAATGTCAGAGGCCGCAGAAAGTATCAGACAGGCGGCAGATGAAATTTCCACAGGGAATGCGTTGTCTACAGGAGAAACGGAAAATGAGGAAGAACGGGCGGATTCGGGCAGAGCCGAAGGGAATGGAGAACAGCCTTTGCTTCACGATATTTCCGGAATGGAGAAATATGCGTACTCCTGCCTTACGGATGAGGAAAAAGCTTTGTATCAGGAGCTTTATGCGATTTTGAAAGCGCAGGATTCGGATGTTGAAGTGTCTACCTGCGATATAGAGATGGTAGATAAAGTGTTCCAGTATGTGATGGCGGATCATCCGGAATTGTTCTATGTGGACGGATATTCCGTCAATAAGTATATGCGGGGAGAGGAACTGAAGAAGCTGACGGCTTCCGGCACATATACGTATAGCCCTGAAGAGGTGGCTGATCTCAGAGAACGCATTGGCAGCTGTGTGGATAAAATATTGCAGGAGGTTCCTGCGGGCGGCGGAGAATATGAGAAAGTAAAGTTTGTCTATGAGTATCTGATTGAGCATACAGAGTATGATCTTGCTGTGCAGGATAATCAGAATATCTGCTCTGTTTTCCTGAGTCAGCGTTCTGTCTGTCAGGGATATGCCAAGGCGGCGCAATATTTGTTTGATAAGATTGGGATTTATTCCACGCTGGTGACGGGAACTGTTTCATCCGGAGCGGGACATGCATGGAACCTGGTGCGAGTGGATGGAGAGTTTTACTATGTCGATTCGACATGGGGAGATGCCTCTTATGTGATGAGAGAGGGAGACAGTGGTTATCAGGGCAATCCACCAGCTATCAACTATGAGTATCTCTGCGTAACGACGGAGCAGCTGTGCAGGACGCATACGATCGATCCGATGATCCCCATGCCGGAGTGCAATTCCATGAAAAGCAATTACTATGTGCGTGAGGGGGCTTATTTCGAAACAGTGGATATGGACAAGGTCAGAGGCCTGTTTGAAAAGTCATATGAAAATGGTACAGAATGCGTGACATTAAAATGTGCCGATGACAATGTGTATCGCGAACTGCAGCGGAGATTGATTGAAGAACAGGAGGTTTTTCGCTATCTTCACAGTGGGGACCGCAAGGTGGCCTTTTCTGATAACCCGAAGCAGAACAGTTTAAGTTTTTGGCTGTAGGACTAGGCAAGATGGCAGCAGTTTGCTATAATATAGAATAATTTGAAAGGATGGGTTCCTATGGAAAAAGAGATGGATAATAAGACACATTTCCTGGAAGGCACCGGCAGCATCGGTGAAGTCAGGATTGCGGATGATGTGGTTGCAATGATAGCCGGGTATGCTGCATTGGAAACAGATGGTGTATCGGCGCTTGCGGGGAATGCCACCGGTGATCTTCTGAACCGTGTGGGTGTAAAGACACTGGCAAAGGGAGCGAAGGTTGAAGTTGTGGATCATGTGGTAAGCGTTGAATTGTCAGTGATCCTGCGTTACGGATATAATATTCCCGCTACTTCCTCAAAGATTCAGGAAAAGGTCAAGAGTGCGATTGAGACGATGACGGGACTTGAAGTGTCGGATGTCAATATCCGCATTGCCGGCGTGGAAATGGACAAGTAAGAGAGCGAGAGAGATGGGCAGAAGAGAACAGAGGGAACAGGTTTTTAAATTATTGTTTCGTGTAGAGTTTAATAAGAAAGAAGAGATGCCGGAGCAGATGCAGCTCTTTTTTGAGGGCGCGGAAAAGCCCGTGTCTGAGGAAGACCAGTTATATATTTCAGGCAAATATGAAAAGATAATGGATAAGCTTCCGCAGATTGACGAGCTGTTAAATGAAAAGGCACAGAAGTGGTCTACCGACAGGATGGGAAAGGTGGAATTGACCATTTTGCGCCTTGCAGTTTATGAGATCCGGTATGATGAGGATATTCCCACCAGCGTTGCAATCAACGAGGCGGTGGAACTGGCAAAGAAATTCGGGCAGAAGGAGTCCGGATCTTTTGTCAATGGTATTCTTGCAAGGTTTGCAGAATAATCAGTCAGGTGGCACATGAAAAATATCTATTCCGTATCACAGGTGAATTCTTACATCAAGAATATGTTCCTGCAGGACTTTATGCTGCAGTCTATCCGTGTGCGAGGTGAGGTCAGTAACTGTACGTATCACTCATCCGGTCATATTTATTTTACCCTCAAAGATGAAAAAGGAATAATAGCGTGTGTTATGTTTGCGAGCAGCCGCAAAGGACTTGCGTTTCGTTTACAGGAAGGTCAGCAGATCCTGGTGGAAGGGGCTGTTGATGTCTATGAGCGTGACGGCAAATATCAGATGTATGCAAAGAAGATCACGCTGGATGGCGAAGGACTTTTGTTTGAACAGTTTGAACAGTTGAAGCGGGAACTTGAGGAACAGGGCATGTTTGCTCAGGAGTATAAACAGCCGATCCCAAGGTTTATCAGGACGCTTGGTGTCGTGACTGCACCGACCGGAGCGGCGGTTCGTGATATCATCCAGATTGCTTCGAGAAGGAATCCCTATGTGCAGATCATCCTGTATCCGGCCCTTGTGCAGGGAGAGCAGGCTCCGGATAGTATTGTTACAGGTATACACACGTTGGCAAAAGCAGGCGTGGATGTCATGATTGTAGGCAGAGGCGGCGGTTCCATCGAGGATCTGTGGGCGTTTAATGACAGACGTGTGGCGCAGGCGATCTTTGACTGTCCGGTTCCGATTATCTCGGCGGTCGGACATGAAACGGATTTTACCATTGCGGATTTTGTTTCGGATTTGCGGGCACCGACTCCATCCGCGGCCGCGGAACTGGCGGTGGATGAGAGAGCCAGAATTGAGGAGAGATTAGAGGAATATCAGGCAGCTCTCTGGCGGGGAATGTCAGGCAAATGCAGCCTTTACCGCATGCGGACGGAAAAATATATGGCATTTTTAAAAGCGGCAAGCCCGGAGGGGAAACTTAGACAGAATCAGATGTATATCCTCAGACTGGAGGAAAATCTGCAGGAAGCCATGAAGCGTGTGCTGACAGATAAGCGCCATGCTTTTGCACTGTACACGGAACGGCTGAAAGGCTTGTCACCGCTCGATAAACTGAATCAGGGATTTTGTATTGTGACGGACAGATTTGGCAAGAATGTTTCGGATGTGGATGCGGTTTCGGAGGGAGAACTCTTATCCATACAACTCAGAAACGGTGTTGTGGAGGCTTGTGCAGTGAGAACAGAAAGGATACAGTGGCAATGAGCGTGGAGAAAACAGGACAGATAAAGGCGGAAATCACTTTGGAGGAAGCTTTTGACCAATTGGAACAGATCATCAGTCAGCTTGAGAATGAAGAGATTACATTGGATCAGTCCTTTAAGGTTTACAAGGAAGGAATGGAATTGCTGAAATACTGTAATGACACGCTGGATACTGTGGAAAAGAAGGTATTAAAAATCAACGAAAGCGGTGAGTTGGATGAATTTTAAAGAGGAACTGGCAGAAAAAGTAGGTCAGGTTGAGAAGATTATCAAAGCGTATCTCCCTGAAGAAGAAGGATATCAAAAGACGGTTCTGCAAGCGATGAATTATTCCGTGCTGGCAGGAGGCAAGAGATTGCGGCCGTTATTGATGCAGGAAACATATCACATGTTTGGTGGCAGAGGGAAAGAGATTGAACCGTTTATGGCAGCGATGGAGATGGTTCACACATATTCCCTGGTTCATGATGACCTGCCGGCAATGGATAATGACGAATATCGCCGTGGAAGAAAGACAACACATGTTATGTATGGGGAAGCCATGGCAATTCTGGCGGGAGACGGTCTCCTGAATTATGCTTTTGAGACGGCATGTAAGGCATTTTCGCTGACGCAGGACAGCGGGAAAGTGGGAAAGGCACTTGCACTTTTTGCCGAGAAAGCAGGTATCTATGGCATGATTGGAGGACAGACGGCTGATATTGAAGCGGAGGATGCGGACACGGAAGTGACGGAGGAACTGCTTCTGTTCATTCACGAACACAAGACGGCAGCGCTCATCCAGAGTGCCATGATGACAGGTGCGATTCTTGCAGGCGCTTCGGAAACAGAGCTGGAGACACTGGAAAAGATTGGATATGATATCGGCATCGCTTTTCAGATTCAGGACGATATCCTCGATGTGACGGGAAATCAGGAAACCTTAGGAAAACCGGTCGGAAGTGATGAGAAGAACAATAAGGTAACATATGTTACCTTAAAAGGACTGGACCGGGCAAAACAGGCGCAGAAAGAGATATCGGAGGAAGCGATCGGGCTGCTGGCTTCCTTTTCATGCAGGAATCCTTTCCTTGAAAGTCTCGTGTGGGATTTGATCACCAGAGAAAAATAGAACGTGGAGAAGACAGATGCTTCTTGATAAAATCAAAAAGGAAAATGATATAAAAAAAATCGACAAGGCAGATTATGGGAAACTGGCAGAGGAGATCCGGCAATTCCTGATCGAGAAGATCAGTGTGAATGGCGGGCATCTCGGTTCCAATCTCGGTGCGGTGGAATTGACGATGGCGCTACACTTAAGCCTGAACCTTCCAAATGATAAGATTGTGTGGGATGTGGGGCATCAGGCATATACGCATAAGCTGCTGACCGGAAGGCGGGAAGGCTTTGATACGCTCAGGAAGTATGGCGGGATGAGCGGATTTCCCAAGCGTAAGGAAAGTGATTGCGACTGTTTTGACACGGGGCACAGTTCGACTTCCATCTCGGCGGGACTCGGTTTGATCAAGGCGAGAGATCTTACGGGTGAGAAACGGACGGTTGTGTCTGTGATCGGTGATGGTGCACTGACGGGCGGAATGGCTTATGAGGCACTCAACAATGCAGCACAGCTCAGGACAAATTTTATCATTGTGCTGAATGATAATAATATGTCCATCTCCGAAAATGTCGGAGGTGTGTCAAAATATCTCAATAATATTCGTACGGCAACGGGATATCTTGATCTGAAGGAAGGCGTCTACAATGCCCTGCAGAGTATTCCGAAAGGGGATTCCATTGTGGAGAGTATCCGTCGTGCCAAGAGCAGTGTGAAACACCTCGTGATCCCCGGAATGTTTTTTGAGGATATGGGGATCACTTACCTTGGGCCGGTGGACGGGCATAATGTTGAGGCGATGCTTCGTGTTTTTAAGGAGGCAAAGAGATGTAAGAATGCGGTTCTTGTCCATGTGATTACGCAGAAGGGCAGGGGATTTCTGCCGGCTGAACGTCATCCGGCGAGATTCCACGGAGCAGAACCTTTTGACATTGAGACGGGTCTGCCGAGCAATCCCAGGACAAAGCCGAATTATACAGATATCTTTTCAACGGTGATGACAAAGCTCGGGGCAAGGGATGAAAAGGTGGTTGCGATCACGGCGGCAATGCCTGACGGCACAGGACTGAAACGTTTCCGCAATCTTTATCCGGATCGTTTTTTTGATGTGGGAATCGCAGAGCAACATGCGGTGACCTTTGCAGCCGGACTGGCGGCGGGCGGTATGAAGCCGATTGTTGCGGTATATTCTTCTTTTTTACAGAGGGCTTATGACCAGATTCTCCATGATGTGTGCATCCAGAACCTTCCGGTTGTGTTTGCCATTGACCGCGCCGGACTCGTGGGAAGCGATGGAGAGACGCATCAGGGTATTTTTGATCTGTCGTATCTGTCCAGTATCCCGGGGATGCATATCATGGCACCGAAGAATAAATGGGAACTGTCCGATATGCTGAAGTTTGCAGTGAACTTTGGCGGACCGATCGCGATGCGTTATCCGAGGGGATGCGCGTATGACGGTCTGAAGGAATACAGGAAGCCGATCGAACTTGGCAAGAGCGAGATCCTCTATGAGGAAGAAGATATTGCGCTTGTGGCAGTGGGCAGCATGGTGAAGACGGCGGAATCAGTGAGAAGAAGCCTGAAGAATGTCGGTTATTCCTGCAGTCTTGTCAATGCGCGGTTTGTGAAGCCGATTGATGAAGAGATGATAGCGGAGCTTGCCAAGGAGCACCGGCTGATTGTTACGCTGGAAGAAAATGTTGCCAGCGGAGGTTTTGGCGAGAAGGTCAGAGATTGTCTGGATAATATGCATACGGATTGCAGTCTTTTGACGATCGCCATCCCGGATGAGTATGTGGAGCACGGAAATGTGAGTATCCTTTATGAGGAAGTGGGAATCGATGAAGAGTCGGTGACAAAGCGTGTCATGACAGCATATGCGTCTGTTCTGGCAGAGCACAGGATGAGAGGATAGGCAGATGAAAGAACGGCTGGATGTGCTTCTGGTGAAGCAGGGGCTTGCAGAATCCCGGGAAAAAGCCAAAGCGGTCATTATGTCCGGAGATGTGTTTGTTGACGGGCAGAGGGAAGATAAGGCGGGATCGATGTTTGATCCCGATAAATGTAAGATAGTGGTCAGAGGAAATACCCTGAGGTATGTGAGCCGCGGCGGTCTGAAGCTGGAAAAAGCGATGAAAGAGTTCGGACTCGATTTACACGAAGCGGTATGCATGGATATCGGGGCTTCGACGGGAGGATTTACAGACTGTATGCTCCAGAATGGCGCTAAAAAGGTGTATTCCGTGGATGTGGGGCATGGACAGCTTGCATGGAAACTCAGGAATGACGAACGTGTTGTCTGTATGGAAAAGACAAATTTCCGGTATGTGGTCAGAGCAGACATACAGGATGATCTCGATTTTGCCTCGGTGGATGTATCATTCATTTCGTTGTCTAAGATACTGGGACCGGCATGGGCGCTTCTGAAAGATGGCGGGCAGATGGTCTGTCTGATTAAGCCTCAGTTCGAAGCAGGCAGGGACAAGGTCGGTAAAAAAGGCGTGGTCCGGGAGCCGGAGATACACTGTGAGGTGATCGAAAATGTGCTTGGCTTTGCAGAGCAGACGGGATTTCGGGTGGAGCATCTCACTTTTTCCCCGATCAAGGGACCGGAAGGAAATATCGAATATCTTGTACATTTGAGAAAGATGGCAGATGACGGGATGCCGGCGGGTGAAGTGACGGCAGGGGAAGAATCTGCTGTCAAACGGTTTGGAGCAGAAGCGGTTCGTGACATTGTTGCAAAGGCACACGGCACACTGGATTGACGGAAACGGAAAGAGATTTATGAAACACTTTTTTTTGATTACCAATCCTTTAAAGGATGGGGAACTCGCCACAACAAAAAAAATCAAAAAATTTCTGGAACAGGAAGGCTGCAGCTGTAAGGTTCAGGTGTATGAGCAGGTCCAAAAGTCCGGAGGGTATACGGACTCTGCCGAAATTCCATGTGATACGGAATGTATCATGGTGCTCGGCGGTGACGGGACTCTCATCGAGGCGGCGCGCGATACCAGCCATCTGGAGATCCCACTGATCGGCATCAACCTTGGAACACTCGGGTTTCTTGCAGAGGTGGAACAATCCAATCTGGAGCATGCGCTTCGGTGTCTGATCGCGGATCAGTATCAGTTGGAGAGCCGTATGATGTTACAGGGCAGAGTGATACGGGACGGTGTCTGTATGGAAAGCTCCTGCGCTTTAAATGATATTGTTATTACCAGAAGCGGATCTCTGCAGATCATTCATTTTCATATCTATGTCAATGGGCAGTTTTTGAATGAATATGACGGGGACGGTGTGATCATTTCCACACCGACAGGTTCCACGGGATACAGTATGTCTGCGGGAGGTCCTATTGTTGAACCCAGAGCAAGACTGATGGTGATCACGCCAATCTGTCCACATACCCTGAATACCAGAAGCATCATCCTGTCTGCGGAGGATGAGGTGGTGGTGGAGATGAGCGCAGAACGTTCGGAACGAAGAGAGCAGGCAGAAGTGAACTTTGATGGAAGTCATTCGATGGCGCTCCAGGCAAATGATAAGATCTGTGTGACCAGATCGGAGCGCACTACGGAGATTGTGAAACTGAATCAGGTTAGCTTTTTGGAAATACTACATAAAAAAATGAGTGTGAAATAGTATGAAGCAGAAAAGACAGAATAAGATACTGAATTTAATCGAGGAACGGGATATCGAAACACAGGAGGAACTGGCTGCCTGCCTCAAGGAAGCCGGTTTTGATGTAACTCAGGCGACGGTTTCCAGGGACATCCGGGAGTTAAAGCTGTCAAAGATTTCTGTTGGAAATGGGAAACAGAAATATATATCCTTTCATCATGATGAGACCTTCCTGGGAGACAAGTACAGCCGCGTGCTGAAGGAAGGCTTTGGCGGGATGGCGATGGCGCAGAATCTGCTGGTGGTAAAGACAGTGTCCGGGATGGCGATGGCTGTGGCGGCTGCACTGGATGCCATGAAGATGAGTGAGATCGTGGGAACCATCGCCGGGGATGATACGATCATGATGGCGATCAAGAGTAAAGAAGATACCGAGACAGTAATGAGGAAGATTGAGGAAGTAGTAAATCATGTTAATTAGTCTGCATGTAAAAAATCTTGCTTTGATAGACGAGACAGAGGTGTTCTTTGGAAAAGGACTCAATATACTTACCGGAGAGACGGGAGCCGGAAAATCCATTATCATAGGATCTATTGCACTGGCACTCGGAGCCAAGGCGGACAGTGAGATGATCCGCACCGGAAAGGATTATGCGCTGATTGAACTTTTGTTTCAACCGGATACGGAAATACAGCAGGAGGCTCTCAGACGGCTGGAGATTGCGCCGGAGGAGGATGGCACCGTTGTGGTGTCAAGGCGGATTATGAACGGGAGGAGCGTCTGTAAGGTAAACGGTGAGACCGTGACAGCAAAGCAGCTCAAGGAATTGGCGGGAGAACTGCTTGATCTGTACGGGCAGCATGAACATCAGACGCTTTTGCAAAAAAAGAAGCATATGGAAATTCTGGATGATTATGCCGGAGGAGAACTTCCCATCATAAAAAAGGAGCTTCTGGCAGAATATATGCATTATAAAAAGTTGTTTTCCGAATGGAATGAGGCCAAGAGCGATAATGGCAGCAGAGAGAGGGAAATATCGCTTGCTGAATTTGAATGTAATGAGATTGAGGCCGCATCTCTTCAGATCGGTGAGGATGAGACGGTAGAGAATGATTATCGCAGGATGTCGAACGGCAGGAGGCTGATGGAGACCGTATCTTCCGTCTCGTCGCTCGTGGAGAATGAGAACGGTGGTGTGGCGGATGCTGTCGGCAGAGCGATCCGGGAATTCCACGGAATCTCACAGTATGATGAGAAGGCGGGACAGCTTGCAGGGCAGCTGCAGGAGATTGAAGAACTTCTGCACGATTTCGGAAGGGAATTGTCATCCTATCAGGAATCACTGGAATTTGATGAGCAGACCTTTCGGGAGACGGAAGACCGTTTAAACGAGATTAACCGGCTAAAGACAAAATACGGTAACACCATCGAAGAGATCCTTCTGTATGCAAAAAAGCAGCGGGAGAGGGTTGACCGGCTGGCAGATTTTGGCGCGTATATGGAGCGGTTACAGCATGAATTGACGAAATCGGAACAGCGTGTAGCAGAGTTATGTAAACATATATCCGAGTTGCGCACAAGGGCTGCTGCAGAACTTGCGCAGCAGATGACAGCAGCGCTTCATGATCTGAATTTCCTTGATGTGAAGTTTGAGATCAGGGTAGAGCCTGATGAGACGGCAAAATCTGCGGAAGGGTATGATCATGTAGGCTTTTATATTTCCACCAATCCTGGGGAGCCGTTGAGACCTCTGGAGAATGTGGCGAGCGGCGGAGAACTGTCGCGTATCATGCTTGGTCTTAAGACGGTGATGGCGCAGCGCGATCAGACCGCAACACTCATCTTTGATGAGATTGATACAGGTATCAGCGGCAAGACGGCATGGCAGGTGTCGAAGAAGCTTGCGGTGCTCGGGAGGAATCATCAGGTCCTCTGCATTACCCATTTGCCGCAGATTGCCGCCATGGCGGATTCACATTTTAAGATAGAAAAAAATGTATATGACAGTCAGACCGTAACAGAGATCAGGCTCCTTGATGACGATGAGAGTATCGGCGAACTGGCGAGGCTGTTGGGCGGTGATGAACTGACTGACGCAGCGATTGCCAATGCCAGAGAGATGAAAGAATTGGCAGCAGATACAAAACAATACTAAATTAGAATTTAGGAAGTATCACATACTAAGAAGGACATTTTGAAAAGAATGTTCTTCTTTTTTTATGGCTGCGAGGGAAATATTCATCGGGAAAGGAGTGGCATACATGGAGCGGATGTGGATCTTAAAAAAGAAGGATTTATCTGATAAAGAGAAAAAATACAGAATGCTCCTGTGGAGCCTGCTTGCGTGTGCAGTCAGTCTGCTTGTGTGCGTGTCTTATCTTGCATGCTGGAAAAAAGTGCCGGGCCGCATTCACATCAGGGCAGGACAGCAGGAGCAGATTGATTTTGGAATACCTGCTTCTGGAAATTTACACGGAAACGAAGTGGAGAGTATTCCTGTGAGCCTGGATCAGCCAGTCACTTTTTTTGCCAATGAGATCGATTCCTATGAGATGGATGTAAGGCTGTTTGGGGTTGTTCCGCTCAAAAAAGTGGATGTCCATGTGATTGAGGATGATTCCATTATACCGGCCGGAATTCCCATCGGAATCTACGTCAAGACAGAGGGAGTGCTGGTTGTGGGAACGGGAGAATTTACCGGTTATGACGGGAGGAGGTATGCGCCCTCAGAGCATATACTCTGCAGCGGCGATTATATCCTGCGTATCAATGGTACGGAAGTGACGGGGAAGAAGATGTTCATGTCCAAGCTTCGGGAAGCCGGAAGCGGGGAACAGATTTTTACCATCAGAAGAAACGGGAATGTATTTGATGTGAAAATAGAGGCTGTGGAGGATCAGGCAGGCGTCGCAAAAGTAGGAATCTGGGTGAGGGACAATGCACAGGGAGTCGGGACTCTCACTTATGTGGACAAGAATGGCGACTTTGGAGCGCTGGGGCACGGTATTAATGATATGGATACCAGTACTCTGATGGATTTGGGCAAAGGAACACTATACCATACGGATATCATAGGGATCCGGAGGGGAGCGAAGGGACATCCGGGCGAGCTCACCGGTGTGATCGATTACACGCAGGAAAATGTGATCGGTCTGATAGATCGTAATACGGATCAGGGTATTTTCGGGGAATGCGGTCAGGGCCTGCTTCAGGAAGTGACATCAGAGCCACTAAAGATCGGACTGCGTCAGGAAGTACATCCCGGTGCTGCGCAGATTATGTGCTGCATCGATGAGCGGGGAGCAAGACTGTATGATGTGGAGATCCTCGCAATTAACAATGAGGTCAGTCATAAAAACCGTGAGATCGTGCTGAAGATCACTGATGAGGAGCTGCTTCATGAGACAGGAGGAATCGTTCAGGGGATGAGCGGTGCGCCGATCATTCAGGACGGCAGACTGATCGGCGCCGTAACGCATGTCATGGTGCAGGACAGCACCAGAGGGTATGGGATCTTTATTGAAAATATGCTGGAGCATTGAGCCATGCGGCACCGCAACATAGAGAGCCTCGGGCAAGCT
>CAMGRE010000002.1 GCA_946061355.1 uncultured bacterium
GAATCAGGAGATGCGGAAAATCATTTCTTTTATTTGTATTGTTTAAGAAATATTTATTGGAGAGTGGCATAGATAATGAACATATCATTGAGATTGCCTTAGACGGTATTGAAAATGAGGAACTGAGAGACCCGAAAAAGTGTTATCAGTATATCAAGGATACAATGAAAGATCAAGGAAAATACTATTTGCTTTTGGATGAAGTGCAGTTTATGCCACGATTTGAAGAAGTGCTGAACAGCTTGCTTCGTATCGGTAATATTGATGTATATGTGACCGGAAGTAATTCTAAATTTTTATCAAGTGACATTGTAACTGAATTTAGAGGCAGAGGTGATGAAGTCAGGATATATCCGTTATCTTTTGCTGAATTCTATGCTGCTTTTGATGGAGATTATGATGAAGCGTGGAATGAGTATATGATATATGGTGGACTTCCACAAGTAGCGCAGCTTTCGACAGAACGTCAAAAAGCAGAATATCTGAAAAACATTTTTGCCAATGTTTATATTAAGGACGTAGTAGAGCGAAATAGGATACAGAATGCTGATGAGATTGGAACATTAGTGGATATTCTCGCTTCTGCCATAGGAGCACCCACAAACCCAACCAAAATATCGAATACATTTAAAACAGAGCGAGGTATCAATTATAGTAACAAAACCATATCAAATCATATTGATTATTTAATAGAAGCATTTTTGGTTTCTAAAGCCAATAGATACGATATAAAGGGTAGAAAATATGTTGGGGCAAACTTAAAATATTATTTTACAGATGTGGGTCTAAGAAATGCCAGATTAAATTTCAGACAGCAGGAACCTACTCATATTATGGAAAACATCGTTTATAATGAATTACTTATGCGTGGATATAATGTGGATGTTGGTATTGTGGAGGTGTATGCAAAGAATAGTGAAGGAAAAACGGTCCGTAAGCAACTGGAGGTTGACTTTGTAGTAAATCAGGGTAGTCAGAAATATTACATTCAGGTGGCTTACGATATAACTTCTGAGGAAAAGCAGATCCAAGAACTTAGTTCACTCCGAAATATTCCGGATTCGTTTAAAAAGCTTGTTATAGTAAATGGGACAAAGAAACCGTGGAGAAATGAGGAAGGATTTGTAATCATGGGCATGAAATATTTTCTGCTTAATGCAGATAGTTTGGAGTTTTAGAAAATCAAAAATAATACAGCGGACTGTCAGTACAGCCCGCTGATATTTTTTACAATATTGTTTTCTACCTGAAACCGGTAAATTCCGGGAGAAGCATCGTGGTGTGTCATAAAGTAACTGCCGTCAAACCGGGAGATGTAATAGGGTGTTCCTTTGCTGCCAAACAGAGATTTCAGGTCTTCGTAACAGCCGTATCGCAGCCCACTCAGATCGGTTGTCCGGATGATTGTAGCAGTGGATCTGCCGTAATTCCGGTCACTGGAAACGGTGATGTAAAAGTAATCTTCAATGGGAACGATCTGGACCATTCCTGCGATTGCGTCGGGAACGGGATAACATTGCTCCAGTTCAAAAGAGTACCGGTCGACCTGCAGGATTGCACCCAGTTCCACACAAGGGAAAAGAATGGAATCACCCATGATCGTGAAAGAGCGCACATACATACCGTTTAATGCCGGAACGGAACGTGTTTCAACAAGAGTGAGATCTGTTGTCCCGGGAGTGCGGCCGAACAGATACATTTCGCCTGTAAGAGAACTCCACACATAAAACAGTTCGTCGGATGGTTCATAGGTGATATAATGCGGCCGGTTTCCGATCTGCTCAAATATCTGCAGCTCCCGAAAACGGTCAGTTTCCTTTTCGTAGGAGATCACCCGGTTGTTTTCTGTATCCACGACAAGATATACCGTGCCGTCACTTGCGAGCGCGTGGGGCTGATGGACATGATTGGTCATAACCTTCCACTGCTTTAAAGGAGCATTCAGATTGTCGCTGTAGATGATCTGATCATGATAGCAGTCCACAATATAATAGGTGTTCCCGAGCTTTGTGACCTGAGTCGGTACACTTAATTGGCCGTATGCGTTATTGGAGGAAGGATAGGAGGCCGAAACCGTTTCCGCAGCATATGGGGATAAAAAGCATATGAAAGCGGCAAGGAACAGGACAAACAGTCTTCTGGCCCAAGGTATTGCAATGAGTTTGTTATTGTATTTCTTTTTCATTTATTTTCCCACAATTACCGTTCCGGTCTTTCCTCTCGCGGCCTCGGACGCATGCGCGAGATCCGTGATGAGCACTTTTCCTTCAGGAACGCTGTCGAGGTAAGTAATAGCAGCTTCGATCTTGGGGAGCATATCGCCTTCACCGAACTGCTTCTCCTCAATATATGCTTTGGCCTGTGCAACCGTCATGGAAGCGATTCCGGCTTGTGTCTCTTTTCCGTAATCGGTATATACCTGCTCGACACCGGTCAGGATGATGAGCAGATCAGCTTGCAGGTCTGCAGCGAGTTTCCCGGCAATGGAATCCTTCTCGATGACCGCGGAAGCGCCTTTCAGTGTGTGGCGCTGCTCGATGACGGGGATACCGCCTCCGCCGCAGGCGATCACTACCTGTCCGGCCTCTGCCAGTGTGCGGATCGTCTCGATCTCCACGATATCGATCGGCTTGGGCGCTGCCACAACTCTGCGGAAGCCCTTGCCCGGAATTTCTGTTACATAGTTGCCCTTGGCAACTTCAGCATCAGCTTCCTCCCTTGTCATAAAGCGGCCGATGATCTTATTCGGCTCGTAGAACGCATCATCATATGGATCCACGGTCACCTGAGTGAGTATGGCGCTGACGGGAGTCGAAATCCCACGGCTTAAAAATTCCGAACGGAGAGAGTTCTGGATATCGTATCCGACATATCCCTGACTCATTGCGGAGCACACGCACATGGGAACGGGCGTATAGTCGGGATTCACCCGGCGCAGCTCTGACATTGCCTTGTGGATCATGCTGACCTGGGGACCGTTGCTGTGAGTGATGGTCAGCTGGTAATCAGCCTCTGCGAGATCAGCCAGCGCTTTGGCGGTCTTCTTCACTGCGTCCCATTGTTCTGTTGTTGTATATCCCAGAGCTTCATGCCCGAGGGAGACTACGGCTTTCTTCTTATTCATAATCTAACTACCTCACGTAAAAAAGATAAAACCATTATACCATGTTTCTCTTTGTGAATAAAGAATCAGGGAAAATTCTTTTTGAAAAAAATTAAAATTCCTATTGACATACTTGGAATAGTGGTGTATTATTCATTTCAAGATAAACCTACCAATCAAGTATGAAATGTAGGAATGATAAAAACAACAAAACAATGTATTAAGGGAAGGGAGAATAAGAACATGAGCAACATTAAAAAAAGTGCAACAGAACTGATTGGAAACACACCACTTCTGGAGGTAAGCAATTTCCAGAAAAAAGAGAATATCACAGGCGCTACCATCCTGGCAAAGCTTGAGTATCTGAATGCCTCCGGCAGCGTGAAGGACAGAATTGCGCTTGCGATGATCGAAGACGCAGAAAAGAAAGGAACATTGAAACCGGGCGCTACCATTATCGAGCCGACATCCGGAAATACCGGAATCGGACTCGCCAGCGTAGCAGCGGCAAAGGGGTACAAGGCAATCCTGACACTGCCTGACACGATGAGTGTTGAGCGCAGGAATCTGCTGAAAGCATACGGTGCACAGCTGGTGCTTACCGAGGGCGCTAAAGGCATGAAGGGCGCGATCGCCAAGGCAGAGGAACTGAACAAAGAGATTGAGGGATCCGTGATCCTGGGCCAGTTCGACAACCCTGCAAACCCTGCGGCACATGCAGCGACCACGGGACCGGAGATCTGGAACGACACGGACGGCAAGGTAGATATCTTTGTGGCAGGTGTCGGCACTGGCGGTACACTGACAGGCGTGGGAACGTTCTTAAAGTCAAAGAATCCCGATATTAAGATTGTGGCGGTTGAGCCTGAGAGTTCACCGGTATTGTCTGGCGGACAGCCCGGCCCCCACAAGATCCAGGGAATCGGCGCAGGTTTCATTCCCAGCGTGCTGAATACACAGATTTATGATGAGATCATCAAGGTAAAGAATGAGGATGCATTCCACGATGGCAAAGTATTTGCAACCGCAGAGGGTATCCTGGTCGGTATCTCTGCCGGAGCTGCGCTCCATGCAGCGAAGGAACTGGCACAGAGACCGGAGAATGCAGGCAAGACGATCGTAGCACTGCTTCCGGATTCCGGAGACAGATATCTTTCCACACCTTTGTTTGCAGAAGCTTAAAAAGTATGATATGATATACCCGTTATTTACGGACAAAGCTGTCCCGGTATCCCTGTAGGAATGCCGGGACAAAAATAAAGCGGGTGATAAGAACAAATGGAACCGATTATTCAAATTCAAAATGTTTCAAAAAGCTTTGTGGGAAAAGACAATACAGTAGAGGCCTTGAAGGGGATCAATCTTGATATTGAGAAGGGCCAGATCTGCGGTATCATCGGTATGAGCGGGGCCGGCAAGAGTACGCTGGTACGGTGTCTTAATTTCCTTGAGAAACCCACGAGCGGCACGGTGTTGATAGAAGGGCGTGATCTTTCCAAATTAAGCGAATCGGAACTTCGCAGGGAGAGAATGAACATCTCCATGATCTTCCAGCATTTCAATCTGCTGATGCAGAGAAATGTGATTGATAATGTCTGTTTCCCGCTGGAGATTGCGGGAGTTAAGAAAAAAGAGGCGCGTATCAGAGCGAAGGAGCTCCTGGAGATCGTAGGACTTTCGGAGAAAGCAAAGGCTTATCCGGCACAGCTCTCCGGAGGACAGAAGCAGAGGGTGGCGATTGCAAGGGCGCTTGCCAATAACCCGAAGATCCTGCTCTGTGATGAGGCGACCAGCGCGCTTGATCCGACGACGACCAAATCGATACTGGAACTTTTGAAACAGATCAATGAACAATACGGAATTACCATTGTGATTATTACGCACGAGATGGCGGTGGTACAGGAGATCTGTACACAGGTGGCGATCATTGAGGAAGGAAATCTGGCGGAGACCGGTTCGGTTGAGGAGGTTTTTTCAAGACCCCGAACTGCAGCGGCCAAGAAGCTGGTATTTCAGGAGGATCACAAATACGCTGTCATGGAAGGCAAGAGGTGCATCCGCATCGTCTTTAAAGAGAATTCTTCCTTTGAGCCCGTGATCGGCAATATGGTGCTGGCATGTAAGGCACCGGCGAATATCCTGCTGGCAGACACCAAAGACATCGGCGGTGTCGCTCACGGACAGATGATATTACAGCTTCCGGAGGATCAGGCAATTGCAGACAAGATGATCCATTATCTGGAGGAAAGAAATCTTACTGTGGAGGAGTTGAAAGATTATGTGGGATAGCGGGACGATTCAGATGCTGGCAGAGGGAACGGGGGTCACCCTCTATATGACATTGACCTCCACACTGATTGCATACGTTCTGGGGCTTCCGATGGGAATTGCTCTTGTGGTCACGGCAAAGGACGGGTTACGTCCCAATGCGCTGATCTACAAATTGCTCGATGTGATCGTCAATATTACAAGATCTGTTCCGTTTCTGATCCTGTTGATCCTGGTGATACCGCTCACAAGGCTCATCGCAGGCAAGAGTTACGGCGCTACGGCGACGATCGTGCCGCTCACCATTGCGGCAGCGCCTTTTATCGCCAGAATGGTGGAATCTTCTCTGTTGGAAGTGGATAAAGGGGTGATCGAGGCAGCCCAGAGCATGGGAGCCAGTCTCTGGACAATCATCTGGAAAGTGCTTCTGGTTGAAGCAAGGACATCTCTGATTGTCGGAGCTACGATTGCATTGGGAACAATATTAGGATATTCTGCGATGTCCGGTGTTGTCGGCGGCGGCGGTCTTGGTGATATCGCCATCCGATACGGATACTACCGGTATGAGGCGGGCATTATGTGGGTGACTGTAATCCTGCTGGTAGTACTGGTACAGATCCTGCAGGTGATCGGGACAAGGCTTTCCAAGAAGCTCGACAGACGGAGCAGATAAAAAGCGGCGGCACTCGCGGCAATCAGAGGCAGCGCCCGCAGATATATGGCAATAAAAGGTTCGCACAGCGTGCCCTTTGTTGATAGAGAAAGTTTTAGGAAGTATAGGAGGAGAAAATATTATGAAAAAATCAGTTGTAGCAACACTTTTGGCAGCAGTTCTGGCAGTAGGTACACTGTCCGCATGCGGAAGCAGTGCAGAACAGGCAGCACCTGCAGCGGCAGAGACATCTGCAGAGGCAGTCACAGAAGCTGCGGCAGAAACAGAGGCGGCTCAGACAGAGGCAGCCGCAGAGACAGAGAGCAAAGGAACAATTACCGTTGCAGCAACCAGCGTACCCCATGCAGAGATTCTTGAGGCAGCTAAGCCGATTCTGGCAGAGCAGGGTTGGGATCTGCAGATTACAGAGTTCCAGGATTACGTTCAGCCGAACGAGGTAGTAGAGGCAGGCGACTTCGATGCAAACTATTTCCAGCATGTACCGTATCTGGACAGCTTTAACGAGGAGAAGGGCACACACCTTGTTGCAGTAGGAAACATTCACTATGAGCCTCTCGGAATTTATCCCGGAACAGAGAGCGATCTGAATGCTATTTCCGACGGTGCAACGATTGCCGTTCCCAATGATACGACAAATGAGGCGAGAGCGCTGCTTCTGCTTCAGGATAACGGTTTGATCACATTGAAGGATGGAGCAGGCATTGAGGCGACAGTAAAAGATATTGCGGAGAATCCTCACAATATCAAATTTACAGAGCTTGAGGCAGCTCAGGTATCCAGAGTGCTTCCGGAGGTTTCCTTCGCAGTGCTGAACGGTAACTATGCACTGGAGGCAGGTCTGAACGCACAGACCGATGCACTTGCAACAGAGACATCCGATTCCGAGGCAGCCAAGACATATGTAAATGTCATCGTTGTAAAGGAAGGCAATGAGAACAACGAGGGTGTGAAGGCACTTGTGGATGTACTGAAATCCGATGAGATCAAGAAATTTATCAATGATACGTATCAGGGTTCTGTAGTACCTTTTGAAGATTAAGATTTAACGGATATCAAATTAAAAACAGATTTAATAATTAGCTGCCGTACAATGCGATAATCATTTTGGAGATCATTCCGCGTATCGTGCGGCAGCTCTTTGTATGTTTCCGTATGCAGAAGGGCTGCGGGGCAGACTTTCTGTATGTCGTGGCATAGTATGCAAAAAGGAATAAAATGAAATAAGTATTGAATATTTCATACTAACATAGTATGATTAAGAGGACAAGTAGGGTATATCATATGATCGGAGGGTGAAGATGAAGATTTCCACAAAGGGACGATATGCAGTCCGGGTCATGTTAGATCTTGCAATTAACAATACAGGAGAGTATATTAAGGTGAAGGATATCGCTGCCAGGCAGGAGATATCCGAGAAATATCTGGAGCAGATCATATCGGTATTGAATAAAGCGGGATATGTCAGGAGCGTCAGAGGCGCGCAGGGCGGCTACAAGATCGCAAGAGACCCCAAGGAGTACACTGTCGGGATGATCCTGAGACTCACGGAGGGCAGCCTGAATCCGGTATCCTGTCTGGATGATGATGTGAATGAGTGCGAGCGTTGTGACACGTGTGAGACGATTGCCGTATGGAAAGATCTCGCAAAAGCCATCAACAGTGTGGTGGATGGAGTGACCATCGCAGATCTGGTGGAGAGGCATCAGGAGAGGGTTGCCGGTTCCTACAGTATATAGCATAACGATTTGATCTGAAATAAAATGAAATGGGAACAGTTATGAAAGAAAGGAAGAGATACGGGGCAGCTTTGTCTCTGGGAGGATTTCTCCTCTGTCCCGCGTTGACTCTTATTTTAATAGAATGTTACACGCATAATCCCTTTGGGACGATGCAGCCGGTAATGGCAGTATGGGTGCTGAATCTGGTGTTTTACTGGATGACGGCACTCTTTTTCCTGTTACTCATCGGACAACTCCGCTTTGCACTGATGGCAGAGACCGTCCTGGCAATGGTGGTGGGACTGGCAAATTATTATGTATTGGCATTCCGTTCCTCGCCTATTCTGCCGTGGGATATCTATTCATTCCGCACGGCGGCGAGCGTTGCGGATAATTTCAGTTATGCGCTTCCGGGCAAGGTGTGGCTGGTCCTTGCGGGATTTGTGCTACTGCTCGCGGCAGAGTGGTTCCTGCCTGGAAGGATCATCACATGGAAAAGGGGCTGGAGGCGTCGTCTTGCCTGTCTGGGTGTCTGCTGCCTGTTGATCTCGGGCTTTACGACATTGCTGCATCAGCCTGCGGTGGTGTCAGGGCTGAAGCTGTATGACAAACTGTTTACGCCGGACGCGATGCAGAGGCGGAACGGCTGTGCAGTGGCATTCCTGATGGAACTGAAATATCTGATCGTGGAGAAGCCCGAGGGTTACGATGCGCAGATGGCGGCAGAGATTCTGGGTAGCTACGGGGAAGAGGTCGGCACGGATGTCATGGGCAGTGCTAACGGCCCGGACGGGAATGCCGGGGGTGTGAATGCTGCGGGCAGTCCGGATGTTACAGACAACAAGCCGAATATCATCGTGGTCATGAATGAAGCATTCTCTGATATGGGAGTGATCGGGGAACTGGATACAGGCAGAGATTACGTTCCGTTCCTGCACGAACTGCAGCAGGGGGCGGACAATACCATAACGGGAACGCTGCATGTATCCGTGCTGGGAGGAAATACCGCAAACACCGAATTTGAGTTCCTTACGGGAAGTTCCATGGCATTTTTCCCGGAGGGAAGCATTCCCTACCAGCAGTATATCCGTGGCGAGCTTCCGTCGATGGCTTCCGAACTGAAAGCACAGGGGTATGAGACGGTTGCCATGCACCCTTACCATGCGTCCGGCTGGAGTCGGAATAAGGTCTATCCGTGGTTCGGATTTGACAGGATGGTTTTCCTGAATGAATTTGAAAATCCGGAATATATTAGAAAATATGTGAGTGACAAGAGTGATTATGATAAGATCATTGAGATTTATGAGCAGAAGGATCCGGAGAAGCCATTGTTCCTGTTCAATGTGACTATGCAGAATCACGGCGGTTACGGGCAGAGCTTTGATAACTTCACTCCTAATATCACTGCAGAGGAAATAAAATCACAATCGTTATCTGATTATCTGTCGCTGATTTCCATATCGGACAGCCAGTTCCGGCGGCTGATCAGTTACTTTGCAGCACAGGATGAGGATACCATGATTGTGATGTTTGGAGATCATCAGCCGAATGACAGTGTTGCGAATCCGATCTGGAGGGCAAACGCGGTCGATCCGGGCGAACTTTCGCAGGAGCAGGAGGCAAGCCGGTATGAGGTGCCGTTTGTCATTTGGGCGAATTTTGATATCGGTGAGAGCAATGACGGGAATCTGAGCGTGAATTATCTGGCGGGAGAGGTTCTGCGTCAGGCGGGACTACCTCTCTCTCCTTACAGATCTTACCTGGAAGCGCTACAGCGGGAATATCCGGTGATCAGTGCGCGTCAGATACTGGACGATGAGGGAAATACGGTCGGACAGGACGAAAAGGAAGCGCTGGATAAACTGAGAGAGTATCAGCAGATTCAGTATTATATGATGTTTGACAGAAAGTAACAGGATGCGAAGTAAGATGACTGCAGGGTTGACAGAATGGTATAATGCGATAAAGAAAAAGGCAGACGGCGCGAGTAGGGAGAGAGTTCCCATTTTGCTGGCTTTCCTGATCCCTGTGGCGGTGATGACTGCAGTGATCATCATCAATGAGATTTATCCCTTTGGGGACAGGTGTTTTCTCAGGGTGGATATGTACAATCAGTACATGCCCTTTTTCACGGAATTCCACAGAAAGCTGCGGCAGGGCGGTAGCCTGCTCTTTTCCTGGCATGCCGGACTTGGGGCAAACTTTGTGGGTTTGTATGCGTATTATCTGGCAAGTCCGATGAACTGGCTGCTGATTCTGTGTCCGGAAGAATATATCATAGAATTTATGACGATCCTGATCGTGATTAAGATTGGTCTGTGCGGTCTCACTTTCGGCTGGTATCTGCGTCGTCATTTTCGCACCGACAGTTATGCAGTGTCGATCTTTGCCGTTCTGTATGCGTTGTCCGGTTACATGGCAGCATATAACTGGAATATCATGTGGCTGGACTGCATTGCGCTGACACCGCTCGTAATCCTCGGACTGGAGGAACTGGTGAAGCGCGGGAGGTGCAGGTTATACTGTATTTCCCTTGCATTCTGCATTTTGACAAATTATTATATCTCGATTTTACTGTGCGCCTTTCTCGTATTGTATTTTTGTGTGCTTTTAGTTTCGCATCCGTTACAAAAGTATGGACGGGTGATCAAAAATTTCACATGTTATTCCTTGCTGGCGGGTGGTATGGCAGGGGCTGTTCTGATTCCCGGCACACTGGCTCTTCGTTCAACAAAGTTTGATCAGATCGATTTTCCAAATGAAATTAAATTTTATTTTAACATCTTCCAAATTTTGGCAAGACACTGTATCAATGTCGCGACGGAGATCCGGAATGACCACTGGCCGAACATTTACTGTGGTGCACTTGTCCTTTTGCTGATTCCTCTCTATGTATGCTGCAGGAAGATATCCTGGAGAGAAAAGCTGCCAAGGCTCCTGTTGCTGGCCTTTTTCCTGCTTAGTTTCAGCATGAATCTCCTGAATTTTATCTGGCATGGACTCAATTATCCGGACAGTCTTCCGGCCAGACAGTCCTTTCTCTATATTTTCCTTGTTCTTGTCATGTCCTATGAAGCGTTTGTACATTTGCATGAGCTCAGGACACCGCTGCTGTTTTTGACAGTGGGAGGTACGGTTCTGTTTGTGTATCTGTGCAGCCGCTTTGTTAAAAACGAAGATTTCTCCGCAGGAAGTTTTGTGTTTACGATGGTATATCTCGTGGTATACGGGCTGATTCTGTATTGGAATAAGGGCGGAGGGCTAAAGAAGCCTATGATGTTAGCGCTCCTGTTTGGTCTGGTGATCACGGAGACTTTCATGAATACGCTGAATACGAGTGTGCCTACGACCAGCAGATCGAAATACCGTTCCGACTTTGAGGCAAACAAAGCGCTTCTTGAAGAACTTGATCATGTGGCAGATCCCTTTTACCGGATTGAAGAATTCGGCAGGATGACGAAGAATGATGGCATGCTTGCCGGTTTTCCGACGGCGACAATGTTTTCCTCTACCACAAATGCGGATATGGCACATCTGTACAGGCGCCTTGGCATGAGCAGCAGTAAGGTGTTCTACAGTTATGAGGGGGCAACGCCGTTGTCATCGGCGCTCCTTTCCGTGGATTATATGTTTTCCGACAGTCTGGAGATCACGGATGATTTCCATGAGCTGGTGGAACAGAAAGAGGGAAATTATCTGTACAGGAATAAGTTTTCCCTGCCGGTCGGCTACATGATGCCGGCAGAACTGGAGGAAAACTGGGATCTTGAGACGGGGACTCCGGTGGAGGTGCAGAACAGTCTGGTTCGTGCCCTCGGTATCGACGAAGCATTGTTCAGACCGCTTGAAGTGAGTTCCACGGGCAATGACGCGGAGATCCATGTGGAGGAAGGGTGTTACGTCTATGCGTTCACGCATGACTCTAAGACGAGGGATCTGATCGCTGATGTGAACGGGGTTGAAAAGAAATATGAAAAGGTGGATTACCCTCATATCATCGACCTGGGCTGGTGCGACGGTGACAGCGATATCTGGATTACGCAGACCGGAACCAAACGGAGCGGCGACCATTCACTGGAACTGCAGGCATACGAATTGGATCTGTATACCCTGCGGAAAGCGATCCACAGACTGGGCGGAAATCCTTTTGCGGTAGAGGAAGTAAAAGATACGTATCTGCGGGGAACCATAGATGTAAGGCAGGCAGGGCTTATGGCGACATCCATACCGTCCGAGACCGGTTGGAGTGTGAAGGTGGACGGTGCGCCCGTCCGGATCACGCCGTTTGCGGCGGGAGCCATGATCGGCGTGGAACTGTCAGAAGGCTGGCACACGGTGGAATTTACCTACCGTGCGCCCGGTATCGTGATCGGAGCAATTGTCAGTGCGGTGAGCATTGGTCTGTTTGCGCTGCTCGATCATCATGACAGAAAGCAGCGGCGAAGAAAAGCGGCAGTGTGAGGATCATGGAGTACGCATAGCGGAACTCATTGTAGACCGGCGTTGCAACAAACAGTGTTGCCATGATGGCCGCATTCGGCACAAAGACAGCCAGAGTGCGGTAGGATCTGCCTGCAAATAACTTCCCGGCAAAGAGGATTGCCAGCCAGAACAGCGCTCCCGGACTGAAGAGCAGTCCGTATACAGGAACCATATCCTGCAGTTTAAATACAATTTCTTTGATCTTGACAGTGAGAGGATTCCGGAAAATGGGCCTCTCATGCAAGCCATATTCATTCTCTGCGATTCCTTCATTGGAACCGATCAGATTCGGCACATCCGGATACCAGTACCCTTTCGTGGCGTCCACGTAGCCCCTGAAATAAGCAGCCGGATGTTCGATGCCAAAACGAATCCATAATTTGAGATAGTCACCTTTGTGGGAGGCGAGATATTCCTGATCGCCCTCCCTGACCAGATTCTTGATATTGTCCGAGCAGTAAGGATAGTACACATCAGCGATTTTTTCCGTATCTACAATTTGATTCCAGAGTCTGTCATCCTCCTCCAATACCGATTCTTTGTCCGCATAAACTCTGGCGGCAAGCTGGACGGGAATGGACAGAGACTCTACAAAGTCCGGCTGTGCGACATGGCAGGCGTTCATCACAGGAATTTTTATAATCAGAACCGCCGCTAAGATCAACAAATTTAACGGCACATGGATCTTCCATTGCCTGCGCAGCAGAAACAGTACGATAGGAAGTGTCACAAGAAATGCATACCATCCGTTGGAGCGCAGGAGACACATGCCGATGCCTGACAGTACATACAAAGCGCCGTCGAAGGTACGGCAGGCAAAGCGCTCTCTGTCAAGGAATCTGAGGAGCGCACACGAGTACAGGAGTACCATGCCGCTGAACAGGATATCCTTCCACATTGTGACGGCATAGATGCCGTTGTAGGGCAGGATGGCATAAAAGGCGAGAACGACCATACAGACACCGGTTTTTACGTTCAGTTTAACAAGCGTCCCCATCAGATAGGCGTAGATCCCCGCCAGAACACACATCTGGAAGATCGTATACAGCCCGAGCCCGATGATCGGGTCGTGCGTGAGCATGCAGCCTGCTTCATAGAACAGGCGGATGATCTGCGTGTGTACCCAGGGGTGATGATTGCTGTAGGGAAGCGCTCCGATGATCTGCCCATACTGATTCAGACTGTCCACGGTCATCACGCCGGGGAAATTGGTAATCAGATACGGGAGCCAGCAGACCAGACAGACAATAAAGGTAATTGTCGGGAGATGGGGCCTGCAGGAGCCGCAGAACTTCCATTGCTCTGACACGAGATAAAGGCTGAGCACCAGCGCATAGAAGAGGAAGAACAGCCCGAGCCCGATGATGATCAGATGGGCCAGCCGGAACAATTTATTCTCCAGACCGGATAGCAGCCGTTCGTTGTCGCCGATCAGTGTAAATAACGTAAACACAAACGAAATGATAACGGAAGTTATCTTATAAGAGCGCGGAGCGCAGGCAGCCTGTTCCCAGCGGAAAAACCGGTCATACAACAAAAATGAGCCCGCAAAGAAGATGAGCGTGAACATCTGTAGCGTGGAAATGCTGCAGGCTCTCTGTGCCGCCCAGGTAGAAAGCAGGGATATGATGATAACGTACAGTCTGTTGTTTTTTTGCATGCTGATACACTCCGTTACAATATTTGATACGACTATTTATGAAACGATGAAACGATGAAACGAATGCGGGAAGACCGCACCGGCAAAGGATAAATTTCACAATCATCTACATGTAAGATTACGAAAAGGAGAGAGGGATGTCAATGAAAAAGTTAGGTATATTCAGCGCGCGGATCTACACAAAGACGGCGCAGGGAGAGTGGACTCTGCTCGGAAAGACCGGGGCGGAAGCGGAAGAGGGTGGCTGTGTGCTGACGATCCGCAGCGAGCACTACCGGCTGTCGGGCACAGGGGAATTCCTCGTCAGACCTTCCGCACTGTGGCTGCATCTGAGACGCGGGGAACCGGTAAAGCTGTGCTGCCTGCATCTGAGCGCCGTCACGGAACTTAAGAGGGAGATTAGATTTGCTGTTGTCAGGAATGAGGCGGGAGAGTATCTGAGGATATTGTAAGGCGCGGAAAGGAAATGTTTTTCAGGGGAACTTTATGGCAGCACATATTTTTGGCAGAAGCAGATTTGTGTAGTAAAGAAAGAGAAAAAATGATAAAATTTTAAATGGAATTGATCCGCGAATACCAAAGGAAAATGTCCGGAAGGGGAACAAAAATGGGATTGGAAATAGCGGTTTGCGATGACTGCGCTGCGGAACGGAAGAGTTTGATCAGAGAGATCTGCGGGAGCAGATATTATAAAAAAGATATGACGATCCACGAATTTGATGCAGGGGAAAAGCTGCTTGATGTGATGGAGCGTATCGCATTTGATGCTATTTTCCTGGATATCCAGATGGAAGGAATGGATGGAAATGCGGCCGCACGTGAGATTCGCAAAAAGGACATTAACCTTGTGCTAGCATTTTATACAGGTTTTGCGGAGCCGTCTTCCTGCACCTTTGAAGTGCAGCCTTACCGGTATCTTATGAAAAATGCTTCGGAGGAACAGAAGCAGAAATCCGTGGATGAAGTGCTGGAAAAGGCAGAGTGTAACAGTGACGTGCCGCTACTCAAGGCGAGTATCGGGAGACGGCAGCTCTTTGTAAAAGCGAAAGATATTATTTATATTGAAAAGTATAAGCGATATACAAGGATTTATTTGCCGGAGCAGGCTTTGGGATTGTATCAGATCACCCGGGAGAAGGTCGAAGAGTATCCGGAAATAAAAGTGCAGGAGAAACTGTGTGATATTTATGAGAAATTGAAGCGGTATGGTTTTGGATATCCGCATGACAGTTACATCATAAACTTTCATTTCCTGTGTGCCTGCACATCACAGACGCTGCAAATGGCAGGGATACAGAGTGTTTTCCCGATCGCGCGTAGCAAGGCGAAGGAGTTTCATGAGAGGAAGAATGCGTATTTCCGTTCTAAATATGCAGGGAGTGGCACGGCAGAATGACAATGGCTTTATTTCATTTACTATTTTGCATTCTTGACATTTATATGTTTTTCCGCTTTTTTGCGTCCATGTTTCCGAAGCGGGGAAGTGTGAAAAGGCGGTGTGCGTATTCTGCTATTGTGGTGTGCGTCGCACTGTCAGTGAATTCGTTCGGGGTTACATGGCTGAATCTTGCCTTTATGCCCATTGTGCTTTTCTTTTATGCAATGATGGAATTTCGGATTTCCATAAGAAACAGTGCAGTCTATACGCTCATTTTTTATGCGATATTTGCCGGCGGGGAAACCGCGTTTGAGATTTTCCACCGCTTCCTTTCGGCCAATCAGATGTTCCCTGTTGTTTCCTGGATTACGGGAAACGGTGTTCCGCTTCTGATGATCGACTATATCTTCCGGTTTTTGTTCCTGCTTTTCATTGAACGTTTCACTAAGAAAATAGAGGCGGATCAGGATACGAATTTTTCCTGGTATCTGCTGATCACACCGATCGTGTCCATGCTGGTTCTGGCTACATTCATGTGCATGGAATTCCCGGAGGAAAAGGGAGTTCAGCTGCTGATCTGTATCGGTGCTTTTCTTTTGTACTTTTCCAATGCGGTCATGTTCATTATTTTGGAGCGGTATACGGCGATCATGAACCGCATCCGGTGCGAGGAAGTGTATAAGGCGAAGCAGGAGATCAGCGAAGATCATCTGCAGAACATGATCGGTCTGAATGAGAAGTACCGCTGTTATATGCACGATGTCCATGCGTACCTCAGTAATCTGCGGATCCTTGCGATGGATAACAGGAATCAGGAGATTGTGCAGATCATCAATGAGATGGAGGGCGGGATTCAGGAGGAGATCGAAAATAAAGTCTACAGCGGAAATGCTGTCCTGAATGCAGTTCTGACGGAGCGAGCGGCAAGAGCGAACCGGGGCGGCATTGATATGCATATCTTTGTGGAAAATTTTCTGCGGTTGGATTTTATCTCTGATGCAGATATGATCTCCATGTTCGGCAATCTGCTGGACAATGCCCTTGAGGCGGCAGGGCAGTGTGAGGAAGGCAGCCGGAGTGTGGAAGCAAAGCTGTTCATGGGAAATGAATATATGCTTGTATTGTGCATCCGGAACAGTTTTGTGACACCGGTGCGATGGAGCGGCGATAAACTCCTGACGACGAAGCAGGATGACCGGATGCACGGGCTGGGAACCGGAATCGTGAAAAAACTGGCGGAGAAATACGGTGGGACGCTGAGCCTGCAGGAAGAGGGAAACATTTTTGTGACGACGCTGATGATTTCGGCGCAAAATACCTGATAAGGTCTGCTATGGCAGATCATGACAAACCCAAAGTGCGGGTAACCGCAAAAATTGTTTGAGGTAGATTAAATGAGACAGCAGAATAAAATAACGTCATTGGCAATATGTGCTGCAATCATTCTATTATTTTGTGGTTGCGGGAAAAATCCAATTACCGAATTCAGCGCCGATAACTGGAAGTCTGTAGAGCAGGATCAACGCTATCATATGCTGGAGGATCTCTATGCGAAGGTTGAATTGATCGGAATGTCGGCAGATGAAGTTGAGGAATTATTGGGAAAGTATTCCATCAGTCATGAAGCATATCTAAGTGATGAGGGAAAGTATGATTATCACTGGGGATATGAGGTCAGAGATGACTGGTGGGAAGGATGTGAATATTTACTGATCAATTTTAAAGATGACATCGTGGTTGACTATGAACTTGAATATGGAAGTGAACTTTAGATCATTTGAAGTGACTCTGCATTATTACAAATGCAGGATCACTTCTTTTTTTGCAAATTTTGTAGGTAAAAACGACCAATTTTGTCATCTGCCTTTTTCCTGAAATATTTTGTGTTATTCTCCTTTTGAAGAAATAACCGCAAAGGGGGATAAGAGAGATGAATGAAGAAAAGATTTTAAAAGTAAAAGTGTGGCTCCCGGTTGCACTGGCCGTACTGTCCGCCATTCTGGTGGTGTGTGGGTTGTGGACCCGTATGGGAGACATAGAAATGTCATTTTTTTATTTTGCCAAATTTATCGATGATGAGTGGACAAAGATGGCATTCACACTTGCGTTTGCATTGCTTTTTGCAATTTTTGTCACAATGCGCCGTTACGGGTATCTGAAAGCAATAAAGATATCGGCGATAATCCTGTTTGTTGTGGAAATCATTTCCGGTGTGATGAATTATTTGTGCAGTATCCGGTGGATGGTACCCGGTCCACTCAATGTGTTTGAGCGGATTCCGGGGAGCAGATATGTACTTGATCTGTGGTATCTTATGACCTATGGATCGACTCAGATTTCGGCAAAGCTCCCGGTGGTTATCGGTAATCTCCTGGCAATCGCAACAGCGCTTCTTGTCGCGATCTTTGCAGCGCAGCTTATGAAAAAGGTAACGTCCGGGGAAGCAAACGAAAATGAGATCACGCTGCCTGCTAAGGTGATTTTGACGCTCTGGCTGTCGGCTCTGGCGGGATATGTTGTGCGTGTCCTTATTACTTTGCCGGAAAACGGAATCAGCGCAGTGGGAATTTTGGTGGTTGCGGAAAGTATGCTGATGACCGTATCCTTCTATCTGATGCTGACTGGGAGAAAGGTGGGATTTTATCTGTGCTGTGCCGTCAGTGTGGTGGATATCATTGCCAGTTGTGTGGTCGTGAAAGCCGGAGCGTTTTTTGTCATTGTAAGTTTGCTTAAGCTTGTGATAATCCGGTTGATTTTGCTACGCAGCTGGGGGAAGATGAGATAGGCATCCGCGGAGGGTATGCAGTCAGAGGGATAACAGGCGCGATTTTGAGAAGGGATGTGTTACAACAGTGAAAAGAGATGATTCTTCCGCTGCAAATATATTGATTCTCAGTTTATGGATTCCTATTTTATGCGTAGCAGTAGTGGTGGGTGTGTTTACTTTCCCGATTGCCGTATATTTTTTTGACGAACATGTCCTGGGACAGACGGCAGATGAATCGCATGCCGATTATGGTGTATTTAGAATCAGCGCTGAGAGTAATGAGAATACAAACAATACCGATTACTGGTTTTTGAGGGGAGATGATATTTATCATTATTCCCTGCCAGATGGTCCGCTGGAGATTGTCTGTAAAGGTGAAGAAGAGGAAATGCGGTCCTTAAACATAGTTGATGAAAAGTATGATGATCCACAACAGGCGTCTGTCCAAGTGAATGGACGAGTTATCACGTTTGAGCATGATTATGGAGAGAAGGAGTTTTACTACCGGTTGGAGGATGGGACGACACAGCAGATCAAATGTTTGCAAAAAAGGAGGTTCCGCCTGTCACAATTGTATCGGAAGAACTTGACGACGGACGACGGTGATGTAGTTGGGCTTTTTCGGGTTTCGTCAACACATAACTCGAGACTGTATGGTTCCCATCACTATCTGGCAAGGGAGGTTTTGTTTCGCCTCAATCCGGAAACCGGGGAAAACGAGATCTTATATGAGACAGAGAACAATCTGACAAGGATCGTGGGTTATCATAACAAAAAGATCTATCTGGTGCGTGATTACTGCATTTACACCGTTGATGTGCAAACGGGAGAGGAACGAGAGCTTTGCAGGCTTTGGCAGGATGAGAGAAAGGATAGATGCGACTATCTGTTTGACTGGCAGGGAGATTATCTGATCGTGAGAAGGCAGGACTGGGAAAGCTGTGAAGTGTATGCAGTCGGGGTGGAGAAATAGGATAAATTTTTGAGAAATAAATACAATTTTATGATAATAATACTTGCAATAAAACATATATTATGCTATGATGAGTGCAAAGCATAAGTTCTTTGATTCTCCGGCTGACACACAGCCGTCTTACAGGGAAGTCTCCCGTTATTCAACGAATTCTGTGCTTAAACCCAACAACAAATGAATCAGCACGGAAGCGGAGAACGACGGGCGTACTGTATGTAGTATTGATATCAGGAGCGGCGTCGGTTCCTCTTATTTTCCGTGCGGAAAAAGGAACAAATGAGAAATGAAACAGACAGAACACGGCATTCGCCTCGATGTCTGCCTTGACGAGCAGGGCGGGGATATCGTGGATCTTGAACCTGACCAAAACGGCAGAGCAGAAGATATCGCATCCCTGCCGAGGCGGGTGCGCTTTTACCATGCGAAGATCGATGCCGGTAGTCTTGCCCGCGGGATGGAGTACAGCACGCTCAGGAACGTGGTCGTAATCTTCATCACAACGTATGATCCGTTTGGCTTAAACCGCATGGTCTACACGATATCCAACAAGCGCGAGGAAGTTCCGGACATGCCGTATGACGACGGCGCAAAGACACTGTTTCTGTACACAAAAGGCACGGAGGGCAACCCTCCGGAGGAGTTAAGGCAGCTCCTTCACTATATGGAGGACACCCGTGCGGAGAATGCCGTGACGCCGGAACTGAGAGAACTCCATGAGATGGTAACACAGGTGAAGTGCGATAAGGAAGTGGGGCTTGCATATATGAAAGCATATGAACTTGAACAGAGACTGCTTAGGCAGGGCAGAGAGGAAGGCAGAGCAGAAGGAACAGTGGATACACTGGTTGAATTGGTAAAAGATGGTCTTTTGACGATTGCGCAGGCGGCAGAGAGATCCGGTGTACCCATGACTGACTTTGAGGAAAGGCTGAAAAAGGAGACTGCCGGGGCAAATGACATGCCGTGACACCGGAACTGAGAGAACTTCATGAGACGGTAACCCAGATGAAGTGCGATAAGGAACAAGGCAACGAATCAGAGTTGATAAAACGGTTGAACTGTGACACTTTTTTCCCTATAATGTTAATGAAACGGGAAAGGGGCAGTACAGGAGGAAAAGCCATGAAAAAGGGATTACTGAGCGGCCTGTTTGCAGGAATGCTGCTGCTTGGAAGCAGTATGACCGTGTTCGCGGAGGAGCCGGTGCAGGAAATACAGGTGTCGGTAGAGCAGGCAGCGGAAGAGCAGCAGACAGAGCAGGCACCGGAAGCAGTTGCACAGGATTATCAGCAGATCATGACGCCTGAGATCCTGCAGTCATTTATGAAATTGGATGAAAATATTCTGGTGACGGAAGAGGAAGAAGCATGGGAGATCTTAAGAAATGCCATCGTCCGCCGGACGGATGCCTGGGGTGAGCTTGAGGATGCGGACGGCGATGGGATTGATGACAGAGATCCGATCAACGGCTGTGGCTATCTCGATGTGAACTGCAATGGATATGATGACAGATTTGAATTGATAGCGATCAATGCGGCAGCGCAGGAAGACCCGGTGGAAGGTGAACTGCTTCAGCAGATGTTTAATTTGCTCAGTCATCGCTGCAAACATGGAATCACAGTATCGGACTTTATGTATGATGAAGAAATGGGCTATATTTCCATGCCAAATTATTTTGATCAGTGTCCGGAGTGTGAGGAGGAATTGTATGAAGCATTGGGTGCTGTGATAGATATGTTTGATGCATTATAGGCGATAAGTGAATAGGATTAAAAATCAGGGAATTGCTCAGATGTCTGTGTGATTCCCTGATTTTTATTGCACAGAGGCGCAGAATGAAAGATGCTGCTGCGCGCCGGCATCTCGCACGGCCTTCTTGCTATTTTTCTCCAAATCTCATATACTAAGGATATCTGTGCGGGGAACCGGACAGACGAGGAGCTGACAGCGCAGTAAAGCGGAGGAGAACAGTATGAGCTGGGAAGAAAATGTACGGAAGGTTGTGCCTTATACACCGGGCGAACAGCCGAAGATTAACAATATCATTAAATTAAATACAAATGAAAATCCTTATCCGCCGGCACCGGAGGTTGTGGCAGTACAGGAGTCGATCAGACCGGAGGAATACAGCCTGTATCCGGATCCGGAAGCATCGGTGTTGGTGCAGAGTCTTGCGGACTATTACGGACTGAAGAAGGAGCAGGTCTTTGTGGGAGTGGGGTCGGATGACGTCCTCTCGATGGCGTTCCTTACGTTCTTTAACGGAAATAAGCCGGTCTTTTTCCCGGATATCACGTATTCCTTCTATGATGTCTGGGCGAATCTTTACCGGATTCCGTTTGAGACGAAACCGCTGACGGAGGATTTCAGGATCGATCCGGCAGATTATACAAAAGAGAATGGCGGCGTGATTTTCCCGAATCCCAATGCGCCGACAGGCGTGCTGGAGGATCTTGATACGGTCGAGGAGATCATCCGTGCAAACCGGGATGTGGTAGTCATCGTGGATGAGGCATACATTGACTTTGGCGGTAAGAGCTGCCTGCCTCTTCTGGAGAAGTACGACAATCTGCTTGTGGTCAGAACCTTTTCCAAGTCCCGTGCGTTGGCAGGCATGCGGATCGGATTTGCGATGGGAAATGAAAAATTGATTTCCTATCTGAATGATGCGAAGTTTTCGTTTAATTCCTACACGATGAATCTGCCCTCCCTGCGGATCGGGGCGGCAAGTGTAAAGGCGGACGATTATTTCAGAAAGATGCTTGAGAAGGTCGTAGCGACCAGAGAATGGACTAAGGCGGAACTTAAGAAACTGGGCTTTACTTTCCCGGATTCTTACAGCAACTTCATTTTTGCATCTCACCCGGATGTTCCGGCAAAGGAGCTTTTTAAGGCTTTGCGTGAGCAGGGGATCATTGTCAGACACTTCGACAAGCCGAGAATTGACAATTACCTGCGCATCACGATCGGCACGGATGAGCAGATGCACACACTGGTGGATTTTTTGAAAAATTATCTGAAATAGCGTCTGTGTGCGCAGACGCGCGAATTTGAACAAAAAAGGAGTATTATATTATGGAAAGTTTGGTAGTATGGTTTACAGCCACACTGGGACAGTATATTTCAAGGGAACTCGTCATTTTTATTATCTCCATGATTCCGATTCTGGAACTCCGCGGCGGGCTGATTGCGGCATCTCTATTACAGGTGCCGATCACCACGGCGATCCCGATCTGTATCATCGGAAACATCATTCCGATTCCCTTTATCCTGCTCTTTATCAAACAGGTATTCAAATGGCTCAAGAAGGTGAAGCTGTTTAGGGGGATCATTGAGCGGTTGGAGAAGCGCGCCATGGGCAAGAGCGATGCGATCAAGAAGGGAGAATTCTGGGGGCTTGCCCTTTTCGTGGGAATTCCTCTGCCGGGTACGGGAGCGTGGACGGGATCTCTGATCGCGGCGCTTCTGGAGATTGATATCAAGAAAGCGGTGCTTGCAGAGCTTGTCGGAGTGGCGATCGCCACGATCATCATGTCGATCGTGTCCTATGGTCTGTTGGGAGCAATTGTTGGATGATGTATACGGATTTTGCGTTAGTTTATGATATTTTCATGGATGAGACTCCCTATGAAAAATGGCATGACACAGTGCGAAGTATGCTGGGACAGCAGGGGATTCGGGACGGACTCGTTCTGGATCTGGGGTGCGGAACCGGTACGATGACAGAACTGCTCGCCGCCGACGGCTACGACATGATCGGCGTGGATGCGTCCGCGGAGATGCTGCAGTGCGCCATGGAGAAGCGTGATGCGTCGGGTCATGACATCCTGTATCTGTGTCAGGATATGCGGGAGTTTGAACTGTACGGGACAGTCCGTGCGGTGATCAGCCTGTGTGACAGTGTGAATTACATCACGGAGCCGGAGGAACTGCTCACCGTGTTTCGGCTCGTGAACAATTATCTCGATCCGGGTGGTATTTTTTTGTTTGATTTCAATACGGAATATAAGTACCGGGAAGTGATCGGAGATACCGTGATCGCCGAGAACCGGGAGCACTGTAGCTTCATCTGGGAGAATTATTATGATGAGGCCGACTGTATCAACGAGTATGATGTGACGGTGTTTGAGGAGGAACCGGACGGCAGATACCGGAAATTTACAGAGACGCATTTCCAGAGAGGATACCGGCTTGAGGAGATGATCCGGCTGATCGAGCAGGCAGGCATGGAGCTTGTCGGTACGTTTGATGCGGATACGCTCGGGGCGGTGAGCGATACGAGCGAGCGCGTCTACGTGATGGCGCGGGAGATACAAAAAAGAGGTTATTGTGATGGAAAATAGAGATTATATCGTGCGTGCGACGGCCGCGGACGCCCAGATCAGGGCGTTTGCCGCGACGACGAGGCAGATGGTGGAGATGGCGAGACAGGTTCACAACACCAGTCCGGTGGCAACTGCCGCGCTCGGCAGACTGATGACGGCAGGAGCCATGATGGGCAGCATGTTAAAAGGAGAGGATGACGTCCTGACGCTGCAGATCACGGGAGACGGACCGCTCAAGACAATTGTGGTCACGGCGGATGCAAAGGCCGGAGTGAAGGGCTATGTGGGCAATCCGCAGGTGATCCTGCCGGCGAATGCGCTCGGCAAGCTCGATGTGGGAGGTGCGGTAGGCCACGGCAGGCTCAGCGTCATCAAAGATATGGGATTAAAAGAGCCGTATGTTGGACAGACTATGCTCCAGACAGGCGAGATTGCGGAGGATCTGACATATTACTTTGCGACATCGGAGCAGGTGCCCTCCAGCGTGGGGCTCGGTGTATTGATGGAAAAGGACAATACCGTGCGCCAGGCGGGCGGCTTCATCATTCAGCTTATGCCGTTTGCCCCGGATGAGGTGATCGATACGCTTGAAGAAAATCTGAAAAAGATACAGCCGGTGACAACGATGCTCGATATGGGCGATACGCCGGAGCAAATCTTAGAACGTTTGCTTGGAAATCTGGATCTGCAGATCAATGAGAAAACGGATACTTCCTTCTATTGCAACTGTGACAGGGCACGTGTGGAGAAAGCGCTCTTAAGCATTGGGAAGGCGGAGATCCGGAGTATGATTGAGGATGGCAAACCCGTTACGTTAAACTGTCATTTCTGTAATAAAGATTATACATTTTCAATCGAGGAATTAAAGGAGCTCATAAAATGAAGCATGGATATGTGAAAGTAGCGGCGGTGACGCCAAAGATCAGGGTGGCGGATCCGGCCTGGAACAGAGCGCAGATCTGCGAAAAGATCGGGGAAGCATATCAGGCGGGAGCCAGAATCATGGTATTTCCGGAACTGTGTCTGACCGGCTATACGTGTAATGACCTGTTTTTACAGGACAGGCTTTTGTCTGAGAGCATGGAGCAGCTTAAGCAGCTTGCGGATTTTACGGAAGGGTATGATGCGCTGATCTTTGTGGGCATGCCGCTCGTGTATCAGCATAAGCTCTATAACGTGGCTGCGGTGCTGCAGGACGGAAAAGTGCTTGCCTTTATTCCGAAGACGCATATCCCGAGCTACGGCGAATTTTATGAAGCGAGACATTTCACGCCGGGAAATGCAAAACCGGTGATGTATCGCTTTGAGGATGAGGAGATTCCTTTCGGTACGCATCTCTTATTTCAGGCGGACACCATGGAGGGACTCATGGTGGGGTGCGAGATCTGCGAGGATGTCTGGGCGCCCGCTCCGCCCAATACGGGGCTTGCCATGGCGGGAGCGACGGTGATTGTGAACCTGTCCGCATCCAACGAGACGGTTGGCAAGGATGAATACCGCGAGATGTTAGTGAAATCTGCCAGTGCAAGGCTGATTGCGGGATACATTTATACGAGCGCGGGAGAGGGAGAGTCCACGCAGGATCTCGTGTTCGGCGGACACAATATTATTGCAGAGAACGGCAGCGTGCTCGCGCAGGCAAAAAGATTTGCCTGTGAGACGGTTTGTGCTGACCTTGACATTCACAGGCTCTGTTATGAGAGACGCCGGATGAATACGTACACAGAGAATCCGCAGGACGGACAGGATTACCGGGTGATTCCTTTCCATCTGGAAGAGGAAGACACGGAGCTTACCAGGACGTACCCGTGTATGCCGTTCGTGCCGGATGATGTGACAATGCGCGACAAGCGCTGTGATGAGATCCTTTCGATCCAGTCCTATGGGCTCAAAAAGCGGTATGAGCATACCGGCTGCAAAACGGCGGTTATCGGTATCTCAGGGGGCTTGGATTCCACATTGGCGCTGCTCGTTACGGTGCGTGCTTTTGATATGTTAGAACTGCCTCGCCGGAATATCTATGCGGTGACGATGCCCTGCTTCGGAACGACGGACAGAACGTATGACAATGCGTGCAGACTGGCGCACACTCTGGGAGCAACACTCGAGGAAGTGGATATCAGAGAAGCGGTCAGAGTGCATTTTAAGGATATCAGGCAGGATGAGGAGAAACATGATGTAACCTATGAGAACGGTCAGGCGAGAGAACGCACACAGGTGCTGATGGATATCGCCAACCGCGAGAATGGTCTGGTGATCGGTACGGGAGATATGTCGGAACTGGCACTCGGGTGGGCGACCTATAACGGCGACCACATGTCCATGTACGGCGTGAACGCGGGTGTTCCCAAGACGCTGGTGCGCCATCTGGTGCGTTATTATGCCGATACGTGCGGTGACGATGCGCTGACAGAGGTACTTCTTGATGTGCTCGATACACCGGTGAGTCCGGAACTTCTGCCCCCTGTGGACGGGAAGATCTCACAGAAGACAGAAGATCTGGTGGGACCGTATGAGCTCCATGACTTCTTCCTGTACTACATGCTGAGACAGGGATTCCCTCCGCTAAAGATCTACAGGATCGCCCGTCGCAGTTTTGACGGACAGTATGACGACGAGACCATCAAAAAATGGCTCAAGACATTTTATCGCAGATTCTTTGCCCAGCAGTTTAAGCGTTCCTGCCTCCCGGACGGCCCGAAGGTCGGAAGCGTGGCAGTGTCTCCCAGAGGAGATCTGCGCATGCCTTCGGATGCGAGCATGGAGGCGTGGAAGAAGGAACTCGATCAGTTATGACCCGCAGCCTTCTCGAGCGAAGCTTCCACGGCATTTAAGAGCAGGATGGAAGTATAACGGCTGTCATCGGAGTATGTGATGCCTTCGAGTGACTGATTTTCGGTAATCTGTTCGGACAGTTCCTCAAAGGACGGTTCGATGAGAGGATACATGGTGGCGACTGCTTCGTCCAGATTGACGAGGCGCAGACTGTTGATGTTGTTTTCGTCCACAACGATCTCTACGTCCACCACGCTGCCGCCCAGTTCGATGGAGGTCGTGTAAATGCCGGGTGTGTAGGCGTTCACAGTCTGTTCTTCCTCACGGGATTTTTCCCTGTTTTTGGAAGGAAGAAACATGATGGCGAGCAGTACGATAAAAAGAATCCCCAGGGCGATGAAGATTCCGGTATAGATCAGTTCCTTCATGTGAAGGACGATGATTTTGGTTCTGGAACTCATTGGATATGATCCCCGTTCATAAATATTATTTATATAATGTATTACTGTGCCGCCCGGGATATGACAGGGACGAATCACATCTTGACAAACGCACAGTCCGGTTGTTATGATGTACACAGAACAAGGGCGTTCTTACACAAGGGGTAAGAATGCCCTTTTCATCGTATAGGAACCCTATACAAAAAAAGAAGTGGAAGATCACGAAAGTGTGGAAAAAGAAAGGGATGGATAACATGAAAACGTATACCAAAGAGGACATTTTACAGCTCGTACAGGATGAAGATGTGGAGTTCATCCGGCTGCAGTTTACAGATATCATGGGAAATCTGAAAAATGTGGCGATCACATCGAGCCAGCTTGAGAAAGCGCTTGACAACAAATGCATGTTTGACGGCTCCTCCATCGAGGGCTTCGTCAGGATTGAGGAGTCGGATATGTATCTGTATCCGGACTTCAGTACACTCGAAATTTTCCCGTGGAGACCGCAGCAGGGCAAGGTGGCGAGGCTGATCTGCGATGTATACCGCCCGAACGGGGAGCCTTTTGAGGGAGATCCGCGCTATGTGCTGCGCAGGGCGATCCGGGAAGCGGAGAAGATGGGATATACCTTTGCTGTGGGACCGGAGTGTGAATTCTTCCTGTTCCATACGGATGAGAACGGGCTGCCCACAACGATCACTCATGAGAAAGCAGGATATTTTGATTTGGGACCTGTAGATTTCGGAGAGAACGCACGCCGTGATATGGTGCTGACACTGGAGGAGATGGGCTTTGAGATCGAGGCTTCCCATCATGAGGTCGCACCGGCACAGCATGAGATTGATTTCAAATATGATGAAGCGCTGCGCACGGCGGACAATATCATGACCTTCAAACTGACGGTCAAGAGTATCGCCAAGAGGCACGGGCTGCATGCCACCTTTATGCCGAAGCCGAAATACGGCGTGAATGGCTCCGGTATGCACATCAACATGTCGCTCATGAAGGACGGAAAAAATATTTTCCATGACAGCAACGGGGAACTGGGGCTCTCCAAAGAGGCATATTATTTTATCGGCGGTATCATGAAGCATATGAAAGGGATGACGGCGATCACCAATCCGCTGGTAAATTCCTACAAGCGTCTTGTGCCGGGCTATGAGGCACCGGTGTATATCGCATGGAGTGCAAAGAACAGGAGCCCGCTGATCCGCATTCCGGCAGCGAGAGATGAGGGAACCAGGATTGAGCTTCGATCCCCGGATTCCTCGGCAAATCCGTATCTGGCGCTTGCGGTCTGCTTACAGGCAGGACTTGACGGTATCAGGAATCAGATCATGCCGCCAAAGAGCGTTGACTGCAATATTTTCCAGATGACGGAGAAGGAACGGATCGAAAGTGGTATCGAGGAGATCCCAGGCACTCTGATCGAGGCGGTCAGCGAGATGGAGAAGGATCCCTTTATGAGAGAGGTGCTGGGGGATCATGTTTATGAAAAGTACATCACAGCAAAGAAGCAGGAGTGGCAGGACTACCGTTCTCAGGTGACTGACTGGGAGATTAACAGATATCTGAATCAGTATTAATCGGACACATCTTCGGAATATGACGAGAAGAGGACGGAGGTGTGCCGGTGACCAGCATAGTGATAGTTTTTCCCAAAATTGAAGATGCCAAGAGCATGAAGAATGTTCTGGTACGCAGTGGGTATTCGGTTACGGCAGTCTGCTGCACGGGAGCGCAGGCGCTGGAGCAGGTCGATGGCCTGAATGACGGGATCGTGATCAGCGGCTACAAGATGACGGACATGGTATTCAGCGAATTGCGTGATTGTCTGCCGGCAGGGTTTGAGATGCTGTTGATGGCGTCGCGAAGCCTGATTGAGCAGTATGCGGGAGACGTGATCAGCCTTGCGATGCCGCTCAAGGTACATGAACTGATCGAGACTGTCGGCATGATGGTACAGGCAATCGAGCGCAGGCGGCGACGGATGAGGGCAGTGCCAAAGGAGCGTAATCCCGAGGAGGTTGCATTGATCCGGGATGCCAAGCGGCTCCTGATGGAGCGTAACAATATGACGGAGGAAGAAGCCCACAGATACATACAGAAGTGCAGCATGGACAGCGGCACGAATATGGTGGAGACGGCGCAGATGGTGCTGTCGATCATGAGAGTATAGAGAGGGTGGATATGGAAAAAAAGGCAAAAATAAAGTTTACCAAGATGCATGGCTGCGGCAATGATTATATTTATATCAATGGCGCGGAGTACAAAATCCCGGCACAGAATAAGCCGGAGTTTGTGCAGAGACTCAGCGACAGACATTTTGGGATCGGCGGCGACGGAGTGATCTTTATCAATCCTTCGGATGAGGCTGATTTTGAGATGGAGATGTACAATGCGGACGGTTCCCGGGCGGAGATGTGCGGCAACGGGATCCGTTGTGTGGCAAAATATGTGTATGACAAAGGGATGACAGACCGGATACAGATCAGTATCATCAGTGCGGGAAAGATCAAATACCTGACATTGACGGTGGAGGACGGAAAAGTATCCACGGTCAGGGTGGATATGGGCAAGCCGGAGCTTAGCGCTTCCCTGATCCCGGTCATATCGGAGCATGAGCAGGTGGTGGATGAGGAGATCACGGTTGGCGAGAATGTTTATCGCATGACCTGTGTGTCGATGGGCAACCCGCATGCGGTTGTGTTTATGGACAATGTCGCAGATTTGGATCTCACGAAAATCGGCCCGCAGTTTGAACACCATGAGCGGTTCCCGAAGCGGATCAATACGGAGTTTGTGCGTGTCATCGACCGCAACACCGTGGAGATGCGTGTGTGGGAGCGCGGGACGGGCGAGACGCTTGCCTGCGGAACAGGGTGCTGTGCCACGGCGGTGGCATGTGTCCTGAATGGAAAGACGGAAGCTGACGTCACGGTGAAGGTGCTTGGCGGAGAGATCCGCATACAGTGGGACAGGGAGGCTGACACGGTATTTATGACCGGTCCGGCGTCCACGGTATTTGAAGGGGAAATTGACTTGTAGTACGATCTCGTGCTAAAATGTCGAGAGAAATTCTGCTGCGCGGATACGCATACACAGGGCATTATGCGCAGGCACATATATTTATCCGGAGGGAAAACATATGGTAAAAGTAAACGACAATTATTTAAAGCTGCCGGGCAGTTATCTTTTCTCCACGATCGGGAAAAAGGTGAACGCGTTTGCGGCAGAACATCCTGATAAAAAGATCATCCGTCTGGGAATCGGCGATGTGACACAGCCGCTGGCTCCCGCGATCATCAAGGCGCTGCACGGCGCGGTGGATGAGATGGCGGATGCAGCTACTTTCAGAGGCTATGCGCCGGATCTGGGCTATGAGTTCCTGCGAAGCGCCATTGCGGATAATGACTATAAGGCAAGGGGCTGTGAGATCGCGGCGGATGAGATCTTCGTGTCCGACGGCGCGAAGTGTGATTCCGGCAATATCCAGGAGATCTTCAGCGTGGACAATAAGATCGCGGTGTGCGATCCCGTTTATCCGGTCTATGTGGACACGAATGTAATGGCAGGTCGTACCGGCACGTATGACCCGGCAAAGGAGACATGGAGCGATGTCATCTATATGCCGTGTACCGCGGACAATAATTTCGCTCCGGAACTTCCGAAGGAGACGCCGGATCTGATCTATCTGTGCTTCCCCAACAACCCGACCGGCTCCACGATCACGAAGAGCCAGCTGCAGGAGTGGGTGGATTATGCCAATAAAGTCGGAGCGGTGATCATCTATGATGCCGCTTATGAAGCGTATATCTCCGAGGCGGATGTGCCGCACAGTATTTATGAGTGCGAGGGAGCCAGGACATGTGCGATCGAGTTGCATTCCTTCTCCAAGAATGCCGGATTCACCGGTGTGCGTCTCGGCTACACCGTGATCCCGAAGGATCTTAAGGTGGGAGATGTGGCGCTCCATGCACTGTGGGCAAGACGCCACGGCACCAAATACAACGGTGCGCCGTACATTGTCCAGAGAGCGGGCGAGGCGGTATACTCCCCGGAAGGCAAGGCGCAGTTGAAGGAGCAGGTAGCGTATTACATGAAGAATGCCGCGTACATTCTCGAGGGATTGAAGGCAGCAGGCTACACCGTGTCCGGCGGTGTGAATGCGCCGTACATCTGGCTGAAGGCGCCGAACGGCATGACGAGCTGGGAATTCTTTGATTACCTGCTGGAGAATGCCAATGTGGTGGGTACGCCGGGATCGGGCTTCGGACCGAGCGGTGAGACATACTTCCGCCTGACCGCATTCGGAAGCTATGAGAATACCGTGGAAGCGATTGAGAGAATTAAGAAGCTGTAATATGGCATTAAAAAAGCCCGGGAGGCAGATCACCTTCCGGGCGCTTTTTTGCTTGGGGCGCTTTCTCATAATATGTTATACAGACATCGGCAACAACACGCGGAGAGAGAACAGTCCATTCTCGACATTAAAGCTGCAGAGCCCCCGATGACGCGAGACGATGCTCTGAATGCTCCGGCAGCCATACCCGTGGCCTTCCCGACCGGATACGGGCAGCCCGTCTTGCATGACGATCTCGCCGGCATAGGGATTGCAGATTTCGATGAGCAGTCGGTTCGGCTTTAATTCACAGTAGAACGTCACCTGTCTGTCCGATTCTTCCAGTGCGCAGACAGCGCGCATCGCATTTTCCAGACCGTTTGACAGCAGGGAACACAGTTCGGTGTCGGAGATGGGGAGGTCTTTTGGCACTCCTGCATTGATATTCAGGCGAACCCTCATACGCTCCGCTTTGCCTGAATAGGACGAGCAGAGCAGGTTGACCAGTTCATTTTCACAGAACCGTTTCGGCGTGATAGCTTCCACATCGGCCTGCACCTTTTTGATGTATTCTTCCGCCTGCTGCGGTTTGCCCAGAGAGAGAAAGCCGTTAATCGTGTTCAGATGATGGCGCATATTGTGCCTGTAGACTGCCGTCTGCGTCTGTGCTTCATGCAGGAGCGAGATCTGCTCTTCTGCGGCGTTCAACTGCTGGCACAGCGCTGCCTGTGCGGTTTCAAGTTCTCTTTTCTGGTTGAGTTCCTTATAACTGTGGAGCAGCAAAAAGTAAAATACAAACACTTCCATTGTGGGGAGATGTCTCACGACATATCCGCTGACTGAGGAAAAAGAGGAAAAATCGACGTTCTGCGTAGCGAAAACATAGATATAGTACAGGAGCGGAACAATGGTATAACGCAGAAAAAGCCGGTTGCTGCCATATTTCAGAAGATAATTGAAGCCCTGCCGGAAAATGAGCTGTGCGATCAGGAGCGTGACGATATAGACGATCAGGTTGGAGATCAGCAGGATCAGGGGACCGTTATACTGACTCTGCAGGACAAAGTAGCTCACCATGACGGCAGGCGCAGTGAAGATCATGGCAGAGAGGATCATAAAAAACATCTTGATGCCTCCGCACCTTGTGATGTACAGAAAGATCAGGAAAAAAGGCAGGTGCATGGTCAGAGGAATCATTTTGCCGTATGCAGCCGATCCGACCTGCAGACGCAGTATATGATTGAAGACCGCCAGAAGCAGGATCAGCAGCGGAACCAGAAATTTCTGCATCCGGGTAAGCTCGCGGAAACGGATATCCATCAGGATCCAGAGGAGCGCCCAGACAAACAATAGCACCAATGCCGGGGAATACGTAACGATATGCAAATGCTTAATTCTCTCTTTCCGAAAATAGTAATTTCATATAATCTTTTTGCAGCTGCGGATACAGCCGGCGGGAAACGGGCAGATTTTTGCCCGAAAAAGTACGTATGCCGGTGGGCGACAACGTTTCTGCCTGGTACATATTGACAATATAGGAACGATGAACCTGCATGAACTCCGCGCGTTCGAGCAACAGTGGCGCATATTCCTTAAGGGTTCCGGAAACTTCTAGCACAGATCCGTCCGTCAGGTTGAAATACAGATGTTTTCCGTTCACCTCCACATAGGCTAACTGTGAGAACAGTATCCGGATCAGCGTGGAACCGGATTTCAGAGTCAGACCGTCTTCCGGTTCCAGGGTCTTTTGCAAGAGCCTGTCGAGAATGGGAAAGAGCATCTCCTCGCGGATGGGTTTAAGCAGGTAGTTAAGCGCCCGGACGCCGTAACTCTCGTAGGCAAACTCGGAGGAGGAGGTAAGGAACACGATCTCAGCCGTATCGTCAAAACTCCGGATCTCACGGGCTGCTGCCATGCCGTCCATTCCCGGCATCATAACATCCAAAAGATACAGATTGAATTTTTCTTTCACGGCAGCATCCAGCAGATGGGCAGCGCTGTGGAAGGTTTTGAACCGCAATGATGTCTGGCGTTCGCTCTGCCAGCGGTCGAGCAGTTCCTTCAGCATGTCCAGTTCCGTCATCTGATCATCACACACTGCGATATACATCTTCTCACTTCCTCCTAAAGGGCATATCATACTTCTACAATTCTACCATAGACGACAAGATTTCGCCATTTTTTTGCATTTCAGGCTGTAAAAACATACATTCCAAACCCTCGATGAAAAAGGGGGTAAAAAAACTGTTATCTTGAAAATAGCGCGAATCGAACGCCTGAGGCGGGAATGGTCGCGTGTGGCAACGGTAATATGCGGAGCAAAAGAAAGAACAGAGGTGTGGACCGGCATGATAAAAATAGCGTTTTGCGATGATGATCTTGCTGTACTGAATGAGATCTGTGTGCTTCTTGACCGGTATCGTGTGGAGCGCAATCAGGACATTGGCTACACGGCTTTCTGTAGTCCGTTGGAACTATTGGCTGAGATCGAGAAGGGAACCCGTTTCGATATTCTGTTTCTGGATGTAGTTATGCCGGGGGAAAACGGAATAGAGGCAGCTGCGGAAATCCGTGAATATGACAGTAATGTCAAGATTATTTTCCTGACTTCCTCAGCTGAGTATGCGGTGCAGTCTTATATGGTAGGCGCTTATTTTTATCAGCTCAAGCTGATCTGGGCAGAGAGTTTTTTCCGGCTGATGGACTCCGTTCTTGCTGCGTGCGAAAAAGAGCAGACGGGCAGTCTGATCCTGCGGTGCAAGAGTGGAATTTCACGCATTGATTTAAGGCAGCTTGAATACTGCGAGGTGATTCACCGGACGCTGTTTTTGCATCTGACTACCGGAAAAGTTCTGGAGAGCATCGGCAGTCTGGATGATCTGGGCAGGCAGTTGATCCCTTATGGGAACTTCTTTCGGCCACATCGTTCCTATCTCGTGAATCTGGAACATGTGCAGGATCTTTCGTACCGGGCGATCACGATGTCATGTCTGGCAGAGATTCCGATTCCGCGCGGGAAATCACTCATACGTGACACTCCGCCTGCGGCACGAATGTCAGCGGGAATGCGTTCC
>CAMGRE010000003.1 GCA_946061355.1 uncultured bacterium
GGACAGAAGTGTGAAACTCAATGATCTGCAGGAACGAATCCGTATTGTGCAGGGTGATATCAAAGAGGCTTCCGGGATTTTCGGGGCGTCCGTCTTTGATGATATCACTTGCAATCCGCCTTATATGATCGGAGATCATGGTTTACAAAATCCGGACGCACCGAAGGCGATTGCGCGTCATGAGATCCTATGTACTTTTGAGGATGTGACAAGGGAAAGTGCCAGAATGTTAAAACCGGGAGGAAAGTTTTTCCTGGTGCACAGACCGTTCCGGCTGGCGGAGATTATGGAAACGCTGATGCGGTATCAGTTGGAGCCCAAACGGATGCAGCTGGTGTACCCTTATGTGGATAAGGAACCGAATATGGTGCTCCTTGAGGCTGCAAAAGGTGGAAGGCCGCGGATGACTGTGGAGAAGCCACTCATCGTATATCGGGAGCCCGGGGTCTATATGCCGGAGATCTATGAGATATACGGATATTGACAAGTGTGAAAAGATTATGGATGGAAAGTTAGTGTTGTGCGCCACACCTATAGGCAACTTAAAGGATATGACGCCGAGGGTGGTGGAAGCACTGATGGAAGCTGATCTGATCGCTGCGGAAGATACGCGCAACAGTCTGAAACTGTTGAATCATTTTCAGATCAATACACCGATGACCAGCTACCATGAACATAATAAGATAGAAAAAGCAAAAAATCTGACAGAGCAGATGCACGCGGGCAAAACAGTTGCGCTTATTACGGATGCGGGAACACCCGCGATCTCCGATCCCGGCGAGGTGCTGGTGCAGATGTGCCAGCAGGAGGGTATCACAGTCACTTCTCTTCCGGGCGCCTGCGCATGTATCACGGCGTTGACGTTGTCGGGGCTCTCCGCCAGGAGATTTTGCTTTGAGGGATTTCTTCCCGCTGACAAAAAAGAGAAGCAGGAAATTTTGAAAGAACTAAGGGAAGAGACGAGAACCATAATTCTCTATGAGGCGCCGCACAGGCTCGTCAAAACATTGAAGGAATTGTTTGAGATGCTGGGGGACAGGCGGGTGACACTCTGCAGAGAGCTGACCAAAAAGTTTGAGACGGTACTGCCCACAACGCTTGCCGGAGCACTTAGGCTGTATGAGACGGAAGAACCCAGAGGGGAATATGTATTAGTTTTGGAAGGCAGAAGCCTTGCAGATAAAAAACAGGAAACTATAAGAAGCTGGCAGGAGATCAGTATAGAGGAGCATATGAAGTTCTACGAAGACAGAGGCATCATCCGGAAGGAAGCCATGAAAGCCGTGGCGGCGGACAGGGGACTTTCCAAGCGGGAGATTTACCGGTATTTGCTGGAAAAGGAGAGCTGAATGTTTTTGTTGAAAAAATATGTTGACAAATAATACGGCAGCACATATACTTTGAATGTCAAACTATCTTATAGAAGTTAAGAAAAAAGGAGATAAGACAATGTTAGAGAGAGTAAAAGAAATCATTCAGGAGCAGTTAAACTTAGACGGCGTAGAAATCACAGAGGAGTCTTCCTTCAAGGATGATCTGGGCGCAGATTCCCTGGATCTTTTTGAACTGGTTATGGCATTTGAGGAAGAGTACGGTATCGAGATTCCTTCTGAAGATCTGGAGCAGATCACAACAGTTGGAGCGGTTATCGAGTACATGAAGAGCAAAGGCGTTGAAGCATAATATGAAAACAAGAGTGACAGAACTGCTGGGAATCGAGTACCCCATTATTCAGGGGGGAATGGCCTGGGTTGCCGAGCATAATCTTGCGGCGGCTGTATCACAGGCAGGCGGTCTTGGCATTATCGGTGCCGGTGGCGCGCCGGCTGCTTTTGTGAAAGAGCAGATTGAAAAGGTAAAAGCAGTTACGGATAAGCCGTTCGGCGTGAATATCATGCTGATGAATCCGGAAGCCGATGCGATCGCGAAGGTTGTTGTGGATGAGGGCGTCAAGGTCGTAACGACCGGCGCAGGTAATCCGGGCAAATATATGGCGATGTGGAAGGAAGCCGGCGTCAAGGTGATTCCTGTCGTTGCGAGTGTGGCAATGGCAAAGATGATGGAGCGCGGTGGTGCAGATGCCGTTGTTGCAGAGGGAATGGAATCCGGTGGTCACATCGGCTCTGCCACAACGATGACACTGGTGCCTCAGGTTGTGGATGCAGTGAAGATACCGGTGATCGCAGCCGGTGGTATTGCGGATGGCAGAGGTTTTGCAGCAGCCATGATGCTGGGCGCTGAGGCTGTCCAGATGGGAACCCGCTTTGTTGTGGCGAAGGAATCCATTGTACATGAGAATTATAAACAGAAAGTAATCATGGCAAAGGATATCGATTCCGAGGTGACAGGTATGAGTACCGGTCATCCGGTACGGCAGATCCGCAACAAAATGAGCAGGGAATATCTGCAGATGGAGAAGGACGGCGCACCGTTTGAGGAGCTGGAGAAGCTTACGCTCGGATCTTTACGTCGTGCTGTTGTTGACGGCGATGTGGTTACCGGTACGATTATGGCAGGACAGATCGCGGGTATGGTGAAGAAAGAGCAGACCTGTGCCGAGATGATTCAGGAGATTATGGCGGAGGCGGAGAAGCTTCTTTCCAGGTAAGAGGCATGACGACGCGGAAAGCTTTCGGAAGATGCTCCCGTGGCAAACAGTAAGATCAGTCAGATATATAAGAAATCATACAGGAGGTCTTTTATGTTAAAAGACCTCTCATTTTCGAGAAAATACTTTGAATTTCAAACTAAAAGGAGTCTTCATATGAGTAAGATTGCATTTATGTTTCCCGGACAGGGATCCCAGTATGTAGGCATGGGAAAGGATTTTTATGAAGCGGTTCCGGTATGTAAGGAAACGTTTGATCTGGCAAGCAAAGCAAGCGGACTGGATGTACCGGCGTTATGTTTTGAGGAGAATGACAAGATCAATATCACAGAGTATACACAGATTGCCATGCTTGCTACGGAGGTGGCAATCCTGAAGGCTCTGGAAGAAAAAGGGATCAAGCCCGACGTGACAGGCGGCTTAAGCCTTGGCGAGTACGGCGCACTGGCCGCAAGCGGCGTTATGAGCACAGAGGATGTGTTTAGGGTAGTGAGAAAGCGCGGTATCTTTATGCAGGAGGCAGTTCCGACAGGCGGCGCCATGACTGCAGTGCTTGGGCTGGATGCAGCGGTGATCGAGCAGATCTGTGAGGAGACAGAAGGGATTGTTTCCATTGCAAATTATAACTGCCCCGGTCAGATCGTGATCACAGGTGAGGAAGCAGCGGTGGCTGCAGCAGCGGAAAAACTGTCAGCAGCAGGTGCAAAGAGATGTGTGCCGCTTAAGGTCAGCGGACCGTTTCACTCCAAAATGCTGACAGGCGCAGGCGAGAAGCTGGGCGAGGTGCTTGAGGACGTGGAGATTCATGATATTCAGATCCCTTACATCGCAAATGTGACAGCTGACTATGTGACGGACAAAACTGAGGTGAAGGAACTCCTCACAAAACAGGTGTCTTCCTCCGTGAGATGGCAGCAGTCTGTTGAACGCATGTTGGCAGACGGTGTTGATACCTTTGTGGAGATCGGACCCGGCAAGACATTGTCCGGTTTTATGAGGAAGATCAACCGTGATGTGAAGGTAGTCAATATCGATAAACTTGAGGATCTTGATAAGGCAGTGGAAGCGCTGCAGGCATAAATTTCAGACGGAACAAAAAATGTTCCGGGAGAGAGGTAGAAAATGTTAGAGGGAAAGGTTGCACTGGTTACGGGTGCCAGCAGAGGAATCGGCAGGCAGATTGCACTGACGCTTGCAGGATATGGCGCTACAGTGATCGTGAACTACAATGGTTCCAAAGAAAAGGCCGAGGCAGTGGTGGCAGAGATTACATCAGCGGGCGGGACGGCAGAAGCTGTCCAGTGCTCTGTGGCGGATTTTGATGCATGCGGAAAGATGATCACCGATATGCTGGCAAAGTACGGTCACATTGATATTCTTGTGAACAATGCAGGCATCACCAAAGATAATCTGGTAATGAAGATGACAGAGGCAGACTTTGACGCTGTTATCGACACGAATCTGAAGGGCTGTTTCAATACGATCAAGCATATGTACAAACCGTTCTTAAAGCAGAGAGCGGGACGAATCATCAATATGGCGTCTGTATCCGGGGTGCTGGGAAATGCAGGACAGGCGAACTACTCCGCATCCAAGGCAGGAGTGATCGGATTGACCAAGTCTATGGCAAGAGAGCTTGCGAGCAGGAATATCACTGTGAATGCGGTAGCTCCCGGATTTATTGATACGGATATGACGCAGGCAATGACAGATGCGGCAAAAGAAGCTGTATTAGGGCAGATCCCGCTTAAGAGAGTCGGAAAGCCGGAGGATATCGCGGAGACAGTAGCATTTCTTGCCAGTGAAAAAGCATCGTATATTACAGGACAGATCATCAGCGTAGATGGCGGCATGGCCATCTGACGGGATAATATTGTATGCATCAGTATGCAGAACGGCTGCCGGGGCAGGCATTCTGCATTGTACAGGGAAAGAGAGGAAGCGCAATGAGCAGACGAGTAGTAGTAACAGGTTTGGGTGCCATTACACCGATCGGACTCAGTGTAGATGAGTTTTGGGCAGGTGTGAAGGAGCAGAAAATCGGATTTGCCGAAATCACAAAATTTGATACCACAGATTATAAGTGTAAGCTGGCAGCAGAGGTAAAAGACTTTGATGCAAAGCAGTTTATGGACTTTAAGGCAGCTAAGAGAATGGAAGCATTCAGTCAGTATGCGGTGGCAGCGGCAAAGGAAGCAATGACGGATGCATCTCTTGATATGGAGAAAGAAGATCCTTATATGGTGGGCGTTGCCGTAGGTTCCGGAATCGGTTCCCTTCAGGCAATGGAGAGAGAGCATATTAAACTTCTGGAGAAGGGACCGGGCAGGGTGAACCCTTTGTTGGTACCGATGATGATCTCCAATATGGCAGCGGGAAATGTTTCGATCCAGTTTGGATTGAAAGGGAAAAATATCAATGTGGTAACTGCCTGCACAACAGGCACGAACTCGATCGGTGAAGCATTCCGTACCATTCAGTACGGTGATGCGGATGTGATGATCGCGGGCGGTACCGAGAGCAGTGTTACACCGATCGGCATTGCCGGATTCAGTGCACTCACGGCGCTCTCCACCAGTACAGACCCTACAAGATGTTCCATTCCTTTCGATAAGGAGAGAAACGGTTTCGTCATGGGTGAAGGTGCAGCGATCGTGGTTCTTGAGGAGCTTGAGCACGCAAAGAAGCGCGGTGCCAAGATTTATGCGGAAGTGGCAGGCTATGGCTGTTCTGCGGATGCTTTCCATATCACATCTCCTGCGGAAGACGGAGCAGGTGCAGCGAAGGCAATGGAAAATGCCATTAAGGATGCGGGCATTGCAAAAGAGGATGTATTTTACATCAATGCCCATGGAACTGCAACACATCACAACGATCTGTTTGAGACACGTGCGATTAAGCTGCTGTTCGGTGATCATGCGAAGGAGATGAAGATCAACTCCACCAAGTCCATGGTAGGACATCTTCTTGGTGCGGCAGGTGCGATCGAGTTTGTTACCTGCGTAAAAGAGATTCAGGAGAATTACATCCATGCTACAGTCGGCTATCAGGTGCCGGATGAGGAGTGTGATCTGGATTACTGTAAGGAGCCGGTAGAGACAGAGGTAAAATATGCTCTCTCAAATTCTCTCGGTTTCGGAGGACATAACGCAAGTCTTCTTGTAAAGAAATATGAGGCATAGTATTGTAGTAAATGATGAAGATTCATCAGGAAAGAGGTTGGCATGTCACTTTTAAGTGCAAAGCAGATTATGGAAATCATTCCCCACAGGCAGCCGTTTATGTTGATCGATACCATCGAGGAGATGGAGCCCGGCGTCAGAGCTGTGGGTAAGAAATGTGTATCTTATAATGAACCTTTCTTTGCAGGGCATTTCCCCGGGGAACCGGTGATGCCGGGCGTACTGATCATTGAAGCTCTGGCCCAGGTGGGCGCGGTGGCGATCCTGAGTCTGGAAGCAAACAAAGGCAAAACAGCATATTTCGGGGCGATCAATTCCGCGAAATTTAAGGGAAAGGTCGTACCGGGGGATGTGTTGACTCTGGAGACGGAAATTGTAAAGACGAAAGGTCCGATTGGTGTTGGTAATGCAAAGGCTTATGTGGACGGTAAGGTAGTGGCACAAGCAGAGCTGACCTTTGCCATTGGAAGCGGTTCATGACGATGGAAAATCAGAATAATAAGTCCAGATCTCTGGTGATTGGGGATCTGACAGTAAAAGTGCCTCTGATCCAGGGGGGTATGGGCGTCGGAATCAGCCTTTCAAGACTTGCAGGCACAGTGGCTGCCGAGGGCGGTATCGGTATTATTTCCACGGCACAGATCGGTTATCGGGAGCCGGATTTTGACGAGCACCCCATTGAGGCGAATCTGCGGGCGATTCATACCGAAGTGGCAAAGGCACGGGAGATCGCCAAAGGCGGTGCCATCGGCGTTAATATCATGGTGGCTACAAGAGATTATGACAGATATGTGGAAGCGGCAATCGATGCGGGAGTGGATATTATCATTTCCGGAGCCGGACTTCCGATGAAACTGCCGGAGCTGGCGGGGAATTCCCATACGAAGCTTGCGCCCATTGTATCCAGCGTGAAATCGGCGGATGTCATCTGCAAATACTGGCTGAAGAAATATGACAGGCTGCCGGATCTGGTGGTGATCGAGGGTCCCCGTGCGGGCGGACATCTCGGGTTTCATTATGATCAGCTACAGAATATTGATGATGCTGCTTATGATGAGGAGATCAGGCGTATTATTGCGCTTGTGAACCGGTATGCGGCGGATCGTGGCAAAGTAATTCCTGTAGTTGTGGCAGGCGGCGTTTATGAACGCAAGGATATGGATCATTATATGTCCATGGGGGCAGCAGGCGTACAGGTGGCTACAAGATTTGTGACTACATATGAGTGTGATGCTTCCGAAGCTTATAAGCAGACATATATTGATGCAAAAGAGGAAGACATCATTATCGTACAGAGTCCTGTCGGTATGCCGGGACGCGCCATCAGCAATGATTTTATGAAACGTGCGAAACAGGGACGGATCCCTCACGGGAAGTGCCATACCTGTATCAGCACCTGCAAACCGGCGGAGACGCCATACTGTATCACGGAAGCGCTGGTCAATGCGGCAAAAGGCAATGTGCAGGAAGCTCTTTTGTTCTGCGGAAGCAATGCATACCGGGCGACAAAGCTGGAACATGTGAAAGATATCATGGATGAATTCCGCTGAAATTTCCGGCAGTGCGGATGAGAAATTTTGAACATAAGGAAACAGAGATAAGATTCAGAGGAGACAGGAGAATACCTGAATTATGGAAAATAGATTGACGAGCAGAATCATTGGGACAGGAAGCTGCCTTCCGGAGAATGTCGTGACAAATGACGATCTGTCAAAGATCATGGACACATCCGATGAGTGGATTTCCAGCAGAACCGGTATCCGCAAACGCCATCTGGTTAAGGAGGAAACGACTGCGGGAATGTCCATTGAGGCCGGAAAGCGTGCACTGCAGCAGGCGGGCGTATCGCCGGAGGAATTGGATCTGATCGTGGTGGGTACCTTGACGGGAGACTATATCACACCGTCTACGGCCTGTGAGGTACAGGCAGGGCTGGGGGCGATAAATGCCACAGCCTTTGACATCAATGCAGCATGTTCCGGATTCATTTTCGGGCTGCAGACAGTGAACGCCTATATAAGCGCAGGCATGTGCAAAACGGCACTCGTGATCGGTGCCGAGACGTTGTCCAAGATTGTGGACTGGAATGACAGAAGCACCTGTGTGCTATTTGGAGATGGTGCCGGTGCAGCGGTTGTTAAGGCAGATACTATGGGTGTTCTCGCCTGCGATCACGGTTCTGACGGAGCAAAAGGCATGTATCTGGCGGGACTTAACAGAACGAACAACAATCCCCTGATCCAGACAGACAAAGCGTTGCAGTATGTCCAGATGGACGGGCAGGAAGTTTACAAATTTGCAGTGTCCACTGTTCCGGCTTCTATTCAGAAGGTCCTGGATCAGGCGGGACTCGCGCCGGAGGATATTAAGTATTATGTGCTGCACCAGGCAAACTTACGTATCCTGCAGTCTGTGGCGAAGCGCCTGAAGGTTCCGATGGACAGATTTCCCATCAGTCTGGATCACTGCGGAAACATTTCCGCGGGAAGTGTTCCGATTCTGTTGGATGAAGTGAATCAGAAGGGTATGCTTCAGAAGGGCGATAAGATTATCATGTCCGGATTCGGCGGCGGCCTTACCTGGGGAACCTGCCTGATTGAGTGGTAAAAGAACGCATTTTACATATTGAGAAAAAACGTCTTGTAATTTGCGGAAAACATGATATTATAATTATTTGATATATAAATGTATAAATATGCAGTTAAAACAGGAGGAGATTATTATGAAGAAATTAGCAGCAGTACTGATGACAGTCTGTGTTGCAGCTTCTCTCATGGCATGCGGAAGCAGTGCTCCGGCAGAGACCGCAGCACCGGCTACAGAGGCAGCTGAGGCGGAAGCACCTGCAGCAGAAGAGAGCACAGAGGAAGCTGGGTCAGCAATTCCCAATACCGTAAATTCCCTTGAGGATCTTCCGGGTAAGACCATCGGCGTACAGCTCGGCACAACAGGTGATATTTATGCAAGTGATTATGAGGCTGAAGGTTCTACCATCGAGCGTTTCAACAAGGCAGCCGATGCCGTACAGGCACTGAAGCTTGGAAAGGTTGACTGTGTCATCATCGACGGACAGCCTGCAGAGGAATTTGTGGCAGTAAATGATGACCTGAAGATCCTGGATGAAGATTTCGCATTGGAAGATTATGCGATCTGTGTGTCTAAGGATAAGCCGGAGCTTACCAAGGCAATGAATGAGGCTATGGCAGAGCTGAAGGCAGACGGTGTGTTTGATCAGATCGTGGCAAATTACATCGGCGATGATACAAAGGGAACTTGCCCTTATGAGACACCTGAAGGAACAGAGTATCCGAACGGCAAACTTGTCATGGCTACCAACGCAGCATTCCCGCCTTATGAGTATATGGAGGGAGATAAAATCGTAGGTATCGATGCCGAGATGGCAAAGGCAATCTGCGACAAGATGGGCTATGAGCTTCAGATTGATGATATGGAGTTTGATTCTATCATCGCTGCAGTTCAGTCCGGAAAGGCTGATTTCGGTGCAGCCGGTATGACAGTGACAGAGGACAGACTGCTCAGCATCGACTTTACAGATTCTTATGCAACAGCAACACAGGTTGTTATTGTCAGAAAATAAATTGTCGATTATAATAGTATAAGTTACAGGCAAACGGGTCGTTACGTGTGTGACGGCCCGTTTTTTAAACAGTGATACCGGGAGGGATCTTTCGTGGACGATTTCAAAATGCGGTTTTATGTGAATTTTATTAAGGATGACAGGTACATGTATCTGGTCAAAGGTCTGCAGAATACTTTGATCATTACTTTTTTTTCCGCGCTGCTGGGTATCCTGCTCGGATTTCTTGTTGCCATCATCCGTTCCACTTATGAAAAGACGGGTAAGTGCAAAATTTTAAATGCTGTTTGTAAGGTGTATCTGACGGTAATCCGCGGCACGCCCATGATGGTTCAGCTCCTGATCATGTGTTATGTGGTGTTTGGAAGCTATAATCTGAATAAGATCGTTGTTGCATTTCTTGCGTTTGGCTTTAATTCCGGCGCTTATGTGGCAGAGATCGTCCGTTCCGGTATCATGTCCATCGATCCCGGCCAGATGGAGGCAGGACGGAGTCTTGGCTTCAGCTATGGAAAAACGATGTGGTATATTATTCTGCCCCAGGCATTTAAGAATATCCTTCCGGCGCTGGCAAATGAGTTTATTGTGCTTTTGAAGGAGACTTCGGTCTGTGGATACATCGGTCTGATGGATCTGACCAGAGGCGGAGATATTATCAGAAGCCGTACATACGAGGCATTTTTACCTTTGATTGCGGTTGCACTCATTTATCTGGTGATCGTAATGATTCTGACAAATCTGGTGGGAAGGCTGGAAAGGAGGCTGCGTACAAGTGAACGATAGAGGAGATGTATTATTCAAAGTAGAGGGCTTGTGCAAATCCTTCGGCAGCAACCTTGTGCTCGATCATATCAGTACAGAGATTAAGAGCGGGGAGGTTGTGGTGATTGTCGGTCCCTCCGGTTCCGGGAAATCCACATTCTTAAGATCCCTGAACCTGCTGGAGATGCCCACAGGCGGGCAGATCCTGTTTGAAGGGCAGAATATTACGGATAAGAAGACGGATATTGATGCCTACAGACAGAAGATCGGTATGGTGTTCCAGCATTTTAACCTGTTCCCACACAAGACGATTCTGGAGAACCTGACGCTTGCACCGATCAAGCTGTTGAAAAAATCAAAAGTTGAAGCTGATAAGGAAGCAATGGAACTTCTGAAGAGAGTAGGACTTGAGGAAAAGGCTTCAGCGTATCCTTCACAGTTGTCAGGAGGGCAGAAGCAGCGCATTGCTATTGTGCGTTCTCTTGCCATGCATCCCGAGGTGATGCTGTTTGATGAACCGACTTCGGCACTGGATCCGGAGATGGTAGGAGAAGTGTTGAATGTTATGACGGATCTTGCCAAAGACGGAATGACAATGGTCATTGTTACCCATGAGATGGGATTTGCGAAGGAAGTGGGAACCAGAGTGCTCTTTATTGATGAGGGACAGATCAAGGAGGAGAACACGCCGAAAGAGTTCTTTGAGAATCCGCAGAATCCCAGATTAAAAGAGTTCCTTTCAAAAATCCTGTAGTGTTTGATACAGATGACGGGAGAACTGTTATGACAAAAAGAAATCTGCTGCTTGTCTTTACAGGCGGAACCATTGCATCTGTCCAGACGGAAAACGGACTGAGACCGGTGCTTGATGCAGAGGAGATGTTGAGATATCTTCCGGAGATCCCGGAAGATATTTGTCTTTCTTCTGTTCAGATCTGCAATATTGACAGTACCAATATGACGTATCGGGAATGGCTTAAGATTGCTGCAGCGATAGAGGAGAATTACCAGAAATATGACGGATTTGTCATATGCCATGGGACGGATACCATGGCATACACGGCAGCAGCACTGTCTTATCTGATACAAAATTCCAAAAAGCCTATCGTGCTGACGGGTGCACAGGAGCCGATCCAACAGGAGATCACAGATGCAAAAAAGAACCTGATGGACAGCATTCATTATGCGGAGGATCCGGAATCCTGTGGTGTCCAGATTGTCTTTAACGGCAAGGCAATCGCAGGAACAAGGGCGAAAAAGACAAAGAGTTCCAGCTACAGCGCTTTTTCCAGCATCAACTTTCCGGAGATTGCAACAATACGCCATGGAAAGATCATCAGATATATCACACAGCAGATACAGGGGGAAGTTACTTTTTACCATCAGATGAATCCCCGGGTATTTGCGTGGAAAATGACACCGGGTGTGACATCAGAGGTATTATTGCCCATCCTGCATGCGTATGATGCGGTGATTATAGAGAGCTTTGGCGTGGGAGGTATCCCGAACAGTCTTGTGGATGATCTTCTGTCCTTTATGAAGACCGATGAAGCAAAAGACAAAATATTGATTATGACGACACAGGTAACGTATGAGGGAAGCCATATGTCCACCTACGAGGTGGGAAAGCGTATGGAAAATTATTTTCCGTTTCTTGAAGGATTTGACATGACCTTTGAGGCTGTGCTGGCAAAGACGATGTGGCTTCTGGGGCAGGGCGGAATGAACCGTGAGAAATTCCGGGAACTGTTTTACCAAAAAATCGCGTATGATATTCTGTGGAACTGATGAGAAATGGCAATATCCCGTATAAAGCGGACTGCAGGGGCATATGGATATAAAAAAGCGTTGAGGCGGATTTATGCTCAATTATATATGGGGAGCCATGATCCTCATCGGGGTGCTGTACGGATCTTTCTCCGGGAATATGGAGGCAGTGACGAATGCGGCATTTGACTCTGCCAGAGAAGCGGTGAACCTGTGCATTACCATGATGGGTGTGATGGCGTTGTGGATGGGACTTATGGAGATCGCGGAGAAGTCGGGAGTCATAGCCAGACTCACGAAGGGGATCAACCCCTTTATTTCTTTCATGTTTCCGGATATTCCGAAGAATCATCCTGCGAGGAGATATATCTCTACCAATATCATTGCGAATGTGCTGGGACTTGGCTGGGCATGCACACCTGCGGGGCTTAAGGCCATGGAGGCGCTTGCCGATCTGGAGAGAGAGCGGGGAAATCCGGATTACACTGTGACGGAGAGCGGAAACCATCATCCGGTACAGGGAAAGGGTGTGCGGGTAGCGAGCAGGGAGATGTGCGTGTTCCTGATCCTGAATATTTCCTCCCTGCAGTTAATCCCGGTCAACATGATCGCATACCGCAGCCAGTATGGCAGCGCCAATCCGGCAGTCATTATTGCACCGTCAATACTTGCCACCACTGTGAGCACGCTGGCGGCAGTGATATTCTGTAAATGTAAAAGGACGTGAGGACTAAGAATGAAAAAGTACGAATCGATACGGCTTGTAAAGAGCGAGGATCTGAATCACCATGGAACGTTATTTGCGGCGCGCGGGGCCGCGTGGCTGGTGGAGGCAGCGTTCACGGCGGCGGCATGCGCACAGGGGAATACTTCCCAGGTGGTGTGCCGCAATCTCCATGACATGGCGTTTACCCATCCGGTAAAACCGGGCGACATCCTGAATTTCACAGGCAGGATCGTCTATGCGGGCAAGACCAGTCTGGTCGTTCATGTAAAAGCGGTCAGTGTGATGACGGGAGAGCAGGCGATAGAAGGCTTTGCCACCTTTGTGACCGTGCAGGAGGGCATTGGTGGCAAGCTCGTACATGGGATCGTGTTGGACAAGACCGAGGATGAAGAGGAACTCGGCCTGAGAGAGCGTGCACTGAAATATGTGAAGAAATGAGAAAATGGAGAGCAATATTATGAACACAGCACAGCAGTTAAGGGACAATTTGAGAAGGATCGATCACAGGGGATATCCTGCCTATAAGGATCTGGCAGGAGTATATGAGTTCCAGGGATATGTGTTTTCCATAGATCATGTGCAGGGTGATCCGTTTGCAGCACCCTCCAGAGTCAGCGTCCATGTGAGCAGTAAGATACATGGCTTCGGAAAAGAATTGTATGATACAGAGGAGAAAAGGATTGCGCTGCAGGATCTGATCCTCAGGAGGTTTTCCAGGGAGGTTCAGGAGTTTACCTTTCAGGCAAAAGGTTCCGGCAAGAGCGGACTGATGTCGGTGAGCCGTCCGGGACAGGAAATGCTTGACCGGAGCGCGTGTCAGTTTGACAGAAAAAAGGATGAACTGATTCTGCGTATGGAGATCGGATTCCCTGCCAACGGGCGTTCGATCAATGCAAGAGAGCTTGAGAAGATCCTGTTTGATTTCCTTCCCGTCTGTGTGAAAAAGAGCTTATACATTGGATCATATAAGCCGGAAACAATACAAAATGTACTGAATCTGGCGGAGGATCAGCGCGCGATACGGGATCAGCTCGAAAAAATGGGTCTGGCGGCGTTTGTGGCGAATGGAAGTATCTTACCAAGAGCGAACGGTATCTCGGACAAGCCCCTGCAGGGAGGGATTCCTTTCCGGTCTCCGGAGAGTCTTGAGGTGACAATGACACTGCCTCACCTGGGGCAGGTTAAGGGAATGGGGGTCAAAAAAGGCGTCACGCTGATCGTGGGCGGCGGATATCACGGGAAATCCACGCTCCTGGAGGCACTGAAGCTTGGCGTCTACAACCATATCGTGGGAGATGGAAGAGAATATGTCATCACAGATGATACCGCAGTAAAGGTGCGCGCCGAGGATGGGCGCGGCATCAGGAAAGCGGACATTTCTCTTTTTATCAACAGTCTTCCGAACGGAAAGGATACCGTCTGCTTCGACACTGAGGACGCCAGCGGCAGTACCTCACAGGCAGGCAATATCGTGGAGGCTGTCGAGGCAGGGAGCAGGACGCTTCTTCTAGATGAGGATACGAGTGCCGCCAATTTTATGATGAGAGATGAACTGATGAAACGGGTGGTTCATGCCGAACTGGAACCGATCACGCCGTTTATCGACTGCGTCCGCGGGATGTATGAGGAGGGAGGCATCTCCACAATTCTGGTGGCGGGCAGCTGCGGCGCATATTTTCATCAGGCGGACACGATCATCCAGATGAAACAGTATGTGCCGGTAGATATCACGGAGGCAGCCAGGGCAGAGGCGGAGAATTTCCCGGAGAGCAAAGGAGCTGCCGTGCCTTACAGACAGCCATCTTTTGACAGAAGAGTCAAACCGGTGATTCCCTGGAAAAAATCAGAGCGCGGCGTGAAGTTAAAAGTCATGGGAACGGACGGTATTCTGCTTGATAAAGAGACGATAGATCTGCGGTATGTCGAGCAGCTGACAGACAGTGAACAGCTGTGTATGCTGGGATATATGATGCGTCTGGCGGGAACTTCTCTTTTTGACGGGAAGCGGACGTTACAGCAGGTATTGGATGAATTTTACAGTCAGGTTGAGCGGGACGGATTTGCGGCGGTCTGCAGGGGAAATGCCATGGTTTCCGGCCTCGCCATGGTGAGGAAACAGGAACTGTATGCCTGTGTCAACCGTTACAGGGGACTGAAAATGTAACGCAGGGATTCTTCTGCAAATGGAAGAATATGTTATAGAACTTTAATAAATTTTAAGGAAAAAACAGTTGGACAGAAGAAAAGAATGTAGTATGATGAGGATAGGTTTTTAACCGAAATATGAAAGGAAAAAGGATACAGAAATTTATGAAGAAAAGAGTATTAGCAGCATTCATGTGCACGCTTCTTGTGGTATCCATGGCAGCAGGCTGTGGAAAGAAGGAAGAGGCGAGTGACGCAAACGTTGTGGACATGATCAAAGAGGAGGCTCCGGAGGAAGAGGTAGCGGAAGAGACCGAGGAGGAAGAGGCCGAGGAGGAAAATCACGACGGACAGTATAGAAGCGAGATTACAAATGAGTGGATTGATGAGAGTCTGAGGGATCAGAGACCCATCGCTGCCATGGTAGATAATGAGCTTACTGCACTTCCCCACTATGGTCTGTCCAAGGCAGATGTGGTGTATGAGCTGATGAACAGCACCAAGAATGGCAGGATCACCCGTCTGATGGCGATCGTGAAGGACTGGGGAAGCATTGAGCAGCTCGGAAGTATCCGAAGCGTGAGACCTACGAATATTATGCTGGCAGAAGAGTGGAATGCTGTGCTTTGCCATGACGGAGGACCGTTTTATATCGACCCTTATCTGGCAAATGATGCCTCCAATAACTTTAGCGGTGGTTTCTCCAGAGTCAACAACGGAAAGGCGAGGGAGTTTACCGAGTACATTATGGCAGGGGATCTCGACAAGAAGTTTGCGGATTCCAAGTATACAACAGAATACAACGATTATTATGAAGGACCTCATTATCAGTTCGCGGAGGAGGAACAGGATCTCTCCGATGTATCAGGCGCAATCGATGCAACGGAGATCAAACTGCCGTTTGAGCACAACAAGTCCATGCTCAAATACAACGAAGAGACACAGACGTATGATTACTACGATTACGGCGATCTTCATGTGGATCCCGGCAATGATAATGCACCGTTGACCTTCAAGAATGTGCTGATCCAGAATTGTACCTTCCATCAGTATGACGAGAACGGTTATCTGATCTACAACTGTATCGACAACGGTCGAGAAGGCTATTATATAACGAATGGAAAAGCAATTCCGATCACTTGGATTAAGGCGAGCGAAAACGGACAGACGAAATATCTCGATGAAAATGGCGACGAGATCAAACTGAATACAGGTAAGACTTATGTGACACTTGTTCCCGACGACAGCTGGGATCAGATGTCCATCAAATAAAGAATCCGAAACATATCCCCACAGTGCGTTTCATACAATAGTAGAAAGCGCCTGTGGGGATTTCTATGCTTTCTGTTCTTTCCAATTTATCAAACATTATTATTCCGCTGGTAATCTTTTATATTGTGGCAGAAGGAATTCTTGCCAGAACCAATATCTATGAGGATTTTATCAAGGGCGCAAAGGACGGATTCCAGGTAGTGATCCGGATCATGCCGACTTTGATCGGCCTGATGGTGGCGGTCGGAATCCTCAGAGCATCCGGTTTTCTGGATTTTGTGGGCAGGATCACGGGCGGTCTGACAGACTGTCTGGGCTATCCGTCCGAACTAATCCCCGTGACGATCATCAAAATGTTTTCCTCCTCCGCGGCTACGGGACTTGTGCTGGATCTGTTCAAGCGTTACGGGACGGATTCGTACATCGGGCTGGTGACATCCATTATGATGAGTTGTACGGAAACTGTGTTCTATACGATGTCAGTTTATTTTATGGCAGCGAAAGTGACAAAAACAAGATTTACGCTGGCAGGCGCTTTGTTATCTACCTTGGCAGGAATTGTGGCGAGTGTTCTGCTGGCGCGGGGGATGGTTTTGTGAAAGCGGGTGAGTCGAAACAGGCAGAGTCTGAATATGACGAACGTAAAAACAGGCTTGACAAAGTAAAAAATGCGTTATATTATACTTTTAATACAAGGACAAGGTCGTCCGGACGGTTGGTTGCCGTCTGGACTTTTTTTATGCGCACTCGCGTGAGAGGAAAAAGTCGCCTGACGGCGACCAAGCTCGGCGCGGGATCGCACAAGTGCGATCCATTCTGCATAAAAATGCGTACAATGTAAAAAAGTCTTGCCTGCATTTCAAGAATCGTGTACACTTGGGATGTTAGTGAACGACAATTGTCCTTGAGAGACGGACAAATCTAGGAGGATTAAGTTATGAAGAAAAAGTTATTGGCAGTATTGATGGTGGCAGCCATGACAGTAGCAACGCTGGCAGGTTGTGGCAAGTCTTCCGATGGTGCGGCAAGTGCGTCCGCAGATTCGGGAGATGTGATCAAGATCGGTGTGTTTGAGCCCCTGACAGGCGAGAACGGCGGCGGCGGTTCACAGGAAGTGGACGGTATCAAATATGCGAATCAGGTATATCCTGAAGTGCTTGGCAAGAAGATTGAACTCGTAGTGGTTGATAATAAGTCCGATAAGGGCGAGGCAACAACAGCGGCAACACGTCTGGTTGAGCAGGAAGGTGTTGTAGCGGTTCTCGGTTCTTACGGTTCCGGCGTATCTATCGCAGCAGGCGATATCTTTAAGAATGCAAAAGTACCTGCAATGGGATGTTCTTGTACAAACCCTATGGTAACACAGGGAAATGAGTACTACTTCCGTACCTGCTTCCTGGATCCTTTCCAGGGTACTGTAATGGCTAATTACTGTACACAGCAGGGATTCACAAAGGCAGCGGTTGTATATCAGAATGGCGATGACTACTCCACAGGTCTTGCAAACTTCTTCAAGACAGCATTCACAGAGGCTGGTGGCGAGATCGTGAATGAGGGTGTCATCCAGACAAATGATTCCGATTATAACTCCATTCTTACCAACATTAAGTCCTCCGGCGCTGAGGTAATCTTTGCTCCTTCTTCCATCCAGGTTGCAGGTGCATTCATTAAGCAGGCAAGAGCACTCGGTATCGACGCGCTGATTTGCGCAGGTGACACATGGGAGAATGAGGCGATCATCGATGTTGCAGGTGAGGCTGCCAACGGTATCGTACTTTCCACATTCTATGATGAGAACGATGCAAGCGCTTCCGATGAAGCTAAGAAATTTGTTCCCGGCTTCAAAGAGTATCTTGGAGGAGACGACAATATCATCCCTGCAGTATCCGCACTTGGCTATGACGCTTACTGCGTAGTACGTGACGCGATCGAGAGAGCAGGTTCTACAGACGGTGACGCAATCCGTCAGGCGCTCGTTGATACAAAGGAATTTGTAGGTGTTACCGGAGCGATCAAATTCGATGAGAACGGTGATGCTGACAAGAGTGTTGCAATCGTTAAGACTGTAGAGAATGGTGAGTTCAAATACCTCGACACAGTGGAAGTTGCAAAATAAGTAAGACATTTGTCTGATTTGAGTACTATTTGAGAAAGGCCGGAGTTTTCCTGCCTTTCTCATTTCTACTGTTAGTGCAGTGGAAATAAAATTAAGTATGGAGGAAGTAACACATGAGTATGGACATTTTTATGCAGCATCTGCTGAACGGTATCTCCGTGGGCAGTTTGTATGCACTCATCGCGATCGGCTATACCATGGTTTACGGAATTCTGCTCCTGATCAACTTCGCCCATGGCGATATTTTTATGATGGCATCCTATTTTATGATCTTTGCGGTGGTAGACTTTGGCATGCCGATCTGGATAGCAATTCCGTTAATCATTCTGCTGACGGTGATCCTGGGTATGCTTTTGGAGAGAAGCGCCTATAAGCCTTTGAGAGAGGCGCCGAGGATGTCGATCATGATCTCGGCGATCGGCGCATCCTTCCTGCTGGAAAACCTCGCAACATATTTGTTTTCCGGCGTACCGAAAGGGTATCCGGATATTCCCTGGCTGACAAAGGTAGTGAACATTGGGAATGTATCATTCCAGATTGTCACAGTGGTGGCACCGGTGCTGGTAATCTTCATCCTGATCGGCCTGATGTGGCTCGTGAATCATACCAAGACGGGTATGGCGATGCGTGCGGTATCCAAGGACTTTGAGACAGCCAGACTGATGGGAATCAAGATCAATACCGTCATTGCAGCAACATTTGCGATCGGTTCCGGACTTGCGGCAGTTGGTTCGGTACTCTGGGGAGCAAAATACTCCTCGGTATATCCGTTGATGGGTGTTATGCCGGGATTGAAATGCTTTGTGGCTGCCGTGTTCGGCGGTATCGGCAATATACCGGGCGCTGTGCTGGGCGGTATTGTTCTGGGACTTGGTGAAACGATGCTGGTTGCATTCTTTCCGGGACTCACCGGTTACAGGGATGCATTTGCATTTGTGTTATTGATCGTAATGCTCTTAGTCAGACCCAATGGTCTGCTGGGCGAAAAATCAACGGATAAGGTGTGATGAATATGAGTAAAAAGACAAAAAATATATGTACAGCCATATTGATCCTGGTGGCAGTTATTCTGATCACTTTATTTGACAATGATGTGATCGGGAATGCCTATATCAAACGTGTGCTGAATCTGGCAGCAATCTATGCGATTATCAGTGTTTCGATGAATCTGGTAAACGGCTTTACCGGAATGTTTTCTCTTGGGCAGGCGGGCTTCATGGCGATCGGTGCTTTTACCGTTGCGGTATTTACGGTTCCTGCGGAGAGCATACCTTCCATTTTCTACATAGAGCCGATGGCTCCCTGGCTTGCGGCGATCAGGCTTCCTTTTGTGGTAGCGCTTCTGGTGGGTGGATTGATCGCTGCAGTGCTGGCGCTGATCATCGGTTATCCGGTGCTGAGACTCAAGAGTGATTATCTTGCGATCGCAACGCTGGGATTTTCGGAAATCATCCGTATCGTGTTTACACAGATGCAGACGATCACAAACGGAGCGCTGGGAATCAAATGTATTCCGGGCATTACCACGATGTGGGTTCCGTTCGGTGCGGCGGCAATCTGTATCGGGATCATGGTCTTGCTGATCAATTCCTCTTACGGGAGAGCGTTTAAGGCGATCCGCGAGGATGATATTGCGGCGGAGGCCATGGGAATCAATCTGAGTTTTCACAAGAATCTGTCCTTTGCGATCAGTTCTTTCTTTACGGCGATCGCCGGTGGACTGTTCGCATCCCTGCTTACCGCAGTGGATCCCAAGCAGTTTTACTTTACACTGACCTACAACTTCCTTCTGATCATCGTATTGGGAGGTATGGGAAGTGTGACAGGTACGATCATTGCTTCCTTTATCATAACTGGTGGGCTGGAATGGCTCAGATTCTTTGACGAGCCGCTTTCGGTTATGGGCTACAACATTCCGATCTTCCGCGCAGGACTTCGTATGGTAGTGTTCTCACTCCTCCTGATGATCCTGGTACTCTTCTACAGAAAAGGAATCATGGGACAGAAAGAGTTCTCCTGGGATGGGATCTATAACTGGATCATGAAGGTGAAGACCAGACTCTCCAGAAAGAAAGGAGGGGCGTGAAGATGGACAGACAGGTATTAGGTGTTAATGATGTAACGATGCAGTTCGGCGGCGTGGTGGCTGTGAACAATTTGTCCCTCCATGTGAATGAAGGCGAGATCGTGGCTCTGATCGGACCGAACGGTGCCGGAAAAACAACGGCATTTAATGTGATCACGGGTGTGTACGCGCCCAGCAACGGTCAGGTAGTGTTCAAGGACAATGTCATATCCTCAAACTATCCTCACGGGAAATTCCGGAAGAAATACCTCGGCGAGCAGGAAACCATGGATAAGTATTCCGTTGTGAAATCCATGACGCCGGATAAGATCACGAAACTGGGTGTGGCGAGAACCTTCCAGAATATCAGACTGTTTAAGAATCTTACAGTGTTTGAGAATGTATTGATCGCAAAGCATATGCGTTCAAAAGCGAATTTCCTGTCGGCAACCTTCCGCTTGAATTATAAAGAGGAAAAACAGAATCGCGATGAGACGATGGAACTTCTTAAGATCCTCGGACTGGATGATGTGAAGGATGAAGTTGCACATTCTCTCCCCTACGGAAAGCAGAGACATCTGGAGATTGCGAGAGCGCTGGCAACCAAGCCGGAACTGCTCCTTCTCGATGAACCTGCCGCAGGTATGAACCCGCAGGAAACGGTTGAGCTCACACAGTTCATCAAAAAGATCAAGGATGATTTTAACCTGACAGTATTTATGATAGAGCATCATATGGACCTGGTCATGGAGATTTCCGACCGGATTTATGTACTTGATTTCGGCAAGCTGATCGCGGAGGGTACACCCGAGGAGATTCAGAATAACCAGAGAGTAATTGACGCATATTTGGGGGTGCAGCAGGATGAGTAAAGAATATATTTTGGAAATTTCAAATCTGTCTGTATCCTATGGCGGTATCAAGGCGGTAAAGGATATCAGCTTTGCCGTTCCGAAGGGCGAGGTCGTAACGCTGATCGGTGCGAACGGCGCGGGCAAGAGTTCGACTCTGCGTGCCATTGTTGGTCTTGAGAAACCCGCTGCAGGCAGCATTAAGTTTGCCGGAGAAGAACTGGCCGGGCTTTCAACGGATGCTATCGTGGAAAAGGGTATCACGCTCGTTCCGGAGGGGAGACGTGTATTCCCCAATCTGACAGTGCTTGAGAATCTGAAGATCGGCGCATATATGCGCAAGGATGATCTCAGCAAGGATATCGAGTGGGTATGTGATCTGTTCCCCAGACTGAAGGAGCGTTCCTGGCAGAAAGCCGGAACACTTTCCGGAGGAGAGCAGCAGATGCTTGCCATCGGAAGGGCGCTCATGAGCAAGCCGTCCGTTATCATGATGGATGAGCCGTCGCTCGGACTTGCACCGATCGTGGTACAGGGTGTGTTTGATATCATCAAAGAGATCAACAGACAGGGCGTGACGATCCTGTTGGTGGAGCAGAATGCCAATATGGCGCTCAAGGCGGCGGATCAGGCATATGTCATGGAAACCGGACGCATTACCATGTCAGGAACCGGTACGGAGCTCCTTGAGAATGATGATATCAAGGCAGCTTACCTGGGTAAGTCAAAAAAATAGAAACTTTAGCTACTTCTTCCTACGAATCACAACGGGACTGCCGCGGCGGTCCCGTTTTTGATTCTTGCTTTCATTCTTAATCTCATGTAAAATCCTATATATGGATACGATTTGGCTGGCAGCAGGAATAGGAATAATATGCGTTTTTGCAGTGATCATATACGGCGTTGTCCGGGGCAGACGGAAGGAACTGCCGTTTGACAGTATGGAGGGCCATGATTTTGAGAGGTTCTGTGCGGATCTTCTGAAAGCCAGGGGGTTTTTGGAGGTGGAAGTCACCAAAGGGAGCGGAGACTTCGGCGTGGATATCCTGGCGGAGAAGGATGGTGTCAGTTACGCCTTCCAGTGTAAGCGCTATGACGAGCCGGTCGGGGTAAAAGCGGTACAGGAAATCTATGCGGGCCGGGACTATTATGACAGGCAGATCGGGGTGGTAATGACCAATCAGTATTTCACCGCGCCTGCCGTTGAAGCTGCTAAGAAGCTTAAAATACTATTGTGGGACAGAGGTTATCTGGAAGAGATGATGGAGGAGACACCGTGGACATCAACGCCGCTTTGAACGAAGTGTTCGTCAAGGTTTTTAAAAATATCATGGCAATCGAAGAAAAGGCAGTATCGGGACAGGAGTATCACAATGCCACAACAAATGACATGCATGTCATTGAGGCGATCGGCATCGGAAAGCCTAAGAATATGACTTCCGTTGCCAAGGCGCTTTCCGTTACCACGGGGACTCTTACCATTGCCGTAAACAGCCTGGTGAAAAAGGGATTCGTGGAGCGTGTCAGAAGTGAGGAGGACCGCAGGGTGGTCCTGGTTTCTCTGACAGAAAAAGGAAAAGACGTGTATGCCCACCACCAGGAGTTTCACACACGTCTGGTGGAGAGCATCGTGGCGCAGCTCAGCGAGGAGGAGAAGGTTTTATTGGAGAAGGTACTCTCCAATCTGAGTCGGTATTTTAAAGATATGAATCTATAATCTCCGCTTTGGCAGCAGTTCACAAAACCTAAAATTATTTTTGAAAACGGAAGTTTGGCATTTGTGTCAGATTTCACTTCTCAGAAAGGATACATTTCTCAAGAAGGTCAAACGGCATGGGACCGGCATCCAACAGGGCCTGATGGAAACGGAGTTCGGAAAAGCCTTCACCCCAGGAGGCTTTTGCCTGTTCTTTCAGCGCAAGGATCTCAAGATATCCAATATAATATTTCGGATATGTGGCAGGTTCTTCCACAATATATTCATAAATATTCTGAACAATCGTTTTGTCGGTAATCCCCATATCTTCAAGCGTCCGTGATACCTGTTCGGGATCGGCACCGTCATAGTGGATCGCGATGTCTAGCAGGGAAAACAGACACAGCTGCATGCTGCGGTTTAAACGGCTGGCTTCATAGAGTGCGGACAGTTCGGCCGAAGCATTGTTTTCTGTGATCAGTTCCCGGCAGTATTGATAGGACTGCATTTCCGTATAATACCCCCATCCTTCAATATATCCTCCGTAGTGCAGCAGATTCCGTGTGGGATTCTGTCTGTGGGCCTGCCGGTACAGATGATGATAGACTGTCTGATACAGATGTCCTGGATAACCTTCATGCGCGAGCGTGGTATAGAGCGATAGCCCATCCGGATTGTCCTTTTGATTAATGTAAATCGTGTTAGACTGGAAATCATCGATGGGCGGCGTGAGATAAAATGCGGGGCTGCAATAGTCTTCCAGTGATTCGGATACATTTTTTACAGTACAGCAGGGGGCTTCCTTCCGGTTTGGCGGAAATGTCGGAAAATCATCACTCATTCTTTGTGACAGATCTGTCAGGATTTCTTCCGGTGTTGTGAGAGGAAAAGAATAGCCGGAATCTGACGCAAACATATCGGGATGGGCTTTGCACAATTCAGAGAATGCATGACTGTCTTCCCGGAACCGGGCTGCAAGCATTTTCTTGAGTTCGGGGATGGAGTGGCTGCTTCCGGTGGTCTGACTGAGGAGCAGTGTATAGTATTCCCTGCCCTGAGGAAAGTATGACAGTCCCTGCCTGTTATGTCCGGTTTCTTTCAATTCTGAGATCGTATCAGCGAGAGACTGATATGCCGGGAGCACAGCTTCGGACAACAGCTCATGGTTACGTTTGTGGTAGGCGGAGGCCTCAGCAGCGGTGATCACTTTGTTTGCGGTGAGGGCGGCGAGCCTTTCGGAAAATGTCGTGTCCAGAAAATGACGCTCGGTGGCAATCAGATCCGGATCCATGATCGTCCGGCACTGAGTGATAACTTTGTCCGCAGAGTAATCTGCCATAAAGAGACCTGCAGAAGCCTTTTCTCTTTCGTAGGTGCCTATCGAGGAGAGGCAGGCGGGGATCTGCTCCAGCAAGGAGAGATAATTTTCCACATCCTGCCCGGAACGAAAGGTATATTCGGCAAGAAGGATGGGCAGCTGGGACTGTATGCCGGAGGAGGGCGATAACGGTTCACTGTAGTAAGCAAATTCCTGTAATTTGACTTCATCGGTAAGATAATCGGTTAAAAGTGTGTGAAGCAGTCTGGAATCTTTTGGAAGAAAAACCGTCGGGATTGTTTCGAGGTGACGGATTGTCTTTGCCAGTTCCTGTACACTTGCAGTTTGTGAATCTCGGGAATAGACGGGGAGCACGGCGGTATTCTCCGGGATCCCGTAATTTTGGGGATATGCAAGGATATAATGCATACTCAGAGTATCCCCCGTCATTTCATCTCTGAAAAGATTGTCGGTAAGTGCATGAAAACGAAATGATGAACTCCCGGCGATGAGAAGAACGGACAGTATCAGTGCAAGAGGAATGACAAAAATCCTCTTTTTTTGTGAAAGCTTGACATTATTTTCCATAGACAACGACCGGTTATTTGTTAAAAAATCATATGAATGTTATTTTTAGAATAGAATTTGTCCAAAACATATGCTAAACTATGTTTAGTAATCGTAAAACTATGGTAGGAAAGGCAGGAAACGGGCATGAAAAAGGTTGGTTACAAATTTGCGTTTGTTATTGTGCTGCTTGTAGGGATTTCTTTTGCGGCACTGGCGTTCCTCAGCAATAACATTCGGACTGTATCGGAAGAAAGTCAGGCCATCATGAATGGAGAGGTGGCCGAGATTAATATGGTTCGTGAGATTTACGGATGTTACCTTGAGATTTATAACAATACATATGCTCATCTTGATACAAAGCTTGCTTCCACGATGGAGGGTTATGAAACCAAGATCGCAGAGCAGGAGGAAGCCATGTGGGCTCTGATGGATGAGTACGCGACCATGATCGATCAGCCTGAGGTGCAGAGTACGTATGATGTTTTGAGGGAAAAACTGACCGCTTTCTGCAATTCTGTCAGCACGATTATTGAGTCAAGTAAGACGAATGATAAAGAAATGGCAAAAATCTACATGACAAATACACTGGGGACAATTAACAGCCTGCTGCATACAAATATGATGCAGTTGATTGAGTATTCAGAGAGAGATCTGGAGGCCGGAAAGGCACACTTAAATGAGGTTGCCACACAGACAGAGATTGCGGTGGTGGTAGTAGTAGTAGTGCTTTTGATTGCCTCTGTCGTTATCATGATAGTTGCCCTGAGAACGATTGTGACACCGATCCGCAAGATTGCGGGAGCGATGAGTGAGATTACGGAGGACATCAACCGCAAGGAAGGCGATCTGAGCAAGCGCGTACCTGTGCTTACAAAGGATGAGATCGCAGCGCTCGCAAACGGTGTGAATCAGTTTATGGAGATTCTGCAGGGAATGATCGGAGGCGTGGTTGCCTGTGGACAGGAAATCGATGCCCAGCAGCGCAATGTAAACAATGTGGTTGCAAAGGCAAATGAGAGTGCAGAGAATACTTCCAGCATTATGGAAGAGCTCGCGGCAAGCATGGAAGAAGTGGCAGCGTCTGTTGCAAACGTAAATGAGAGTACCAGACAGGCAGAGGAGTCTGTGGAAGAGGTTACGAAGAAAACCATCGATGGAAGTAGCTTTGCAGATGAAATTAAGGTTCGGGCAGAAGAAGTGCAGAGGCGTGCGAAGGAGAGCCGTGAGAGTGCCGGCGCCATGATGGCGGAATTTGATGTTGCGCTGCAGACTTCCATTGAAGAGAGCAGACAGATTGACAGCATCAATAATCTGACGGCGGATATCCTGAAAATTGCCGGACAGACAAACCTGTTAGCGTTAAACGCTTCCATTGAGGCGGCGAGAGCCGGTGAGAGCGGAAGAGGCTTTGCGGTGGTGGCGGATGAGATCCGGGTGTTGGCGGATAATTCCACCCAGACGGCCAACAATATCAAGAAAATTTCTGCGGGCGTGATCGGTGCAGTAAACAAACTGGCGGATAATGCGAGGAAGCTGCTCGAGTTTATGAATCAGAGAGTGCTTCCGGATTACGGAATCCTGGAAGATACCGGCGAGCAGTATGTAAAAGATACGGTTACTTTTGAAGAAATGATGATGCAGATCAAGGTGGCTGCGGAGAGCCTGAATGAGATTATGGGAACCACGGCTTCAGCCATGGAGGACATTTCCGTCACGGTACATGACAGTGCACAGGGTATTTCCAATGTGGTAGAGAATACGACAGAACTGGCACAGGAGATGCAGGATATCACGGATGCGTTGGAAGCAGTGTCCGGTGTCGTTGGAGAGCTGGCAGAGCAGACAAGCTGCTTTAAGGTGCAGGAGGAGTATTTCATGCCGGTGAAAGCGGAAATGACGGGAGAGGACGCATCGGCGGATACGGAAGAGAATGAGACTGAATCAGAACAGTAAAAGAATTAAACATCCGATCAAAACAAAAATGACACTGCTTGCCGTTATGGCGGCAGTGCCATTTTTAGCAGTGATCATTTATCTGATCGCAGCATTGATGAATTATAGAAATGCATATGACAGTATTGTCAGTAATATGACGGTGGCAAACAACTACAATCTCAATTTTAAGGAAGAGATGGATGAGAGCATGTATAAGCTCGTGGTGGGTTATGTCACTTTTGAAAATATTGCGGAGGATGCATCGCTGAAGGATCCGTACCTGCTGATCGGGGAACTGCGAAATGATTTTGGAAAATTGATTCGTATTACTGCGGACAGTGAGAGCGCCGTATGGCTGCAGAGTCTGATGCGGAATATTGATACGCTGGAGGATCGCGTTGACGATATCCGGGAAAGTATAGAGAACGGCGGGAGCTATGATGAGAATCTGGAGATGCTCGAAAATAATATTTATATTATGACTGAGCTTGTTCAGGATGATATTCAGTATTACATCTACTATCAGACGCGCAGTATTGACCAGATGACAACCCAGCTGAACAGGCAGGTGGAGGAATTTGTTGTCTTCTGTATCGGTCTGGTTGCGCTCATGATCATCTTGGTAATGATTGTCACATCCGCAACGGTTCGGGGAATTGTCCGGCCTGTTCAGGAATTGTGTCGTGTCACGGGAGAGATTTCAGGCGGTGATTTTTCGGTGCGGGCAAATGTGAGCAGTGATGATGAGATTGCAGTGCTTTCCGACAGCGTGAACGATATGGCGGAAAATATCGAGTCTCTTGTGGGCAAGATCAAGGAGGATGAACGCAGAATGCGTCGGGCCGATCTGCGCCTTCTGCAGGAACAGATCAATCCCCACTTCCTGTATAATACGCTTGATACGATTGTGTGGCTGATTGAGGGAAATAATCCGGACAGGGCGGTGAATATGGTCGTGTCGCTCTCGGAGTTTTTCCGTCTGGTTCTCAGTAAGGGAAAAGAGTACATTACGATTCAGGAGGAAGAGCTTCACATCAGAAGTTATCTGGAGATTCAGCAGGTGCGCTATCAGGATATCCTGGATTATGAGATTCAGATCGATCCGGAACTGTATCAGTATCGGATCTTAAAGCTTACACTGCAGCCTCTGGTGGAGAATTCTCTGTATCATGGAATCAAGTACAAAAGGGCGAGAGGTCTGATCCGCGTTACGGGCAGGCTGAATGCAGAGAATATCTGCCTGGAAGTGACGGACAACGGAGTGGGCATGGAAGCGGAGGAGCTTGAAAAGCTCCGTCAGGAGATTCAAAAACCCTGCCAGGAAACGGAAAAAGGGTTTGGACTTGCCAATGTCAATGAGCGTATCCGCATGAATTTCGGTATGGAATACGGAATGGCGATCGATTCCGAAAAAGGAAAGGGAACCTGTGTCAGGATCGTTATACCGGCGGAGTATTATGGAAAGACAGAAAAGAAAGATGAAAGTGAAATATAATAGAAAGATCAGCAAAATAATTATGGCGCTGCTTATTGTGTGTGCTGTTGTCGGAACGGTGTGCGGCTGTGGTATGTTTCCCCTGTTTGAAACAGATCTGGAGGACAGTACCGCCGGTAAGGATGATGATCTGATCGTGATCGGTTATTCCCAGCTTGGGAGTGAATCGATCTGGAGAACAGCAAACACGGCATCCATGCAGAGAGCTTTGACACAGGAGAACGGATTTTTCCTGATATTGGAAAACGGCAGGCAGAGGCAGGAAAACCAGATCAAATCGATTCGAAGCTTCATCTCGCAGCGGGTAGATTATATCGTATTCTCTCCCGTGGTATCGACCGGATGGGATACGGTTTTGCAGGAAGCAAAAGATGCGGGGATTCCGGTGATCGTCGTGGATCGCATGGTTGATGTGAAGGATGACAGTTTATTCACAGCATGGGTTGGAACCGACAGCCGCGTAGAGGGCGAGAAGGCCGGTTACTGGCTGGAGCAGGATCTGAAGAAGCGTGGCCGGCAGTATGACGATATCAATATTGTGATCCTGACGGGAACGGAAGGCTCATCGGCGCAGATGGGGCGCAGCGCCGGATTTGCACAGATTGCCAGCCGTTACGGAAACTGGCATATTCTGGGGGAAGGCTGCGGTGATTTTACGCCGGCGAAGGGCAAGGAGGTCATGAAGGAATTCCTGAAAAAGTATCCCCACATTGATGTGGTGGTTTCCCAGAATGACGATATGACTTTTGGCGCGTTGGAAGCGATCCATGAGGCCGGGCTGACAACGGGGATCCGTGGTGATATTATGATCATTTCGTTTGATGCGGTCAGGGAAGCGCTCGAGCTGGTTGAGGAAGGTGCGATCAACGCGGATATCGAGTGTAATCCCGAGCAGGGTGAGGCGGTCGCGGAGGTGATCCGCAAGCTGGAACGTGGCGAGCCGGTTGAGAAAAAGAATCCGATCGAGGAAAAGGTGTTTACCATCAGCAATGTAGGATTGTATAAGGACAGCAGGACATATTGACAGGTGGAGGAGTTATTGTGTTAAAGGTTTTTCTGGTAGAAGATGAGAGCATTGTGAGAGAAGGGCTTCGTGATAATATGCCCTGGCAGCAGTACGGATATCAGTTTGTGGGTGAGGCAAGCGACGGAGAAATGGCTCTGCCTATGATCCGTAAACTGAAGCCGGATGTACTGTTTACGGATATCAAGATGCCGTTTATGGATGGTTTGGCGCTCAGCCGCATCGTGAGCCAGGAATTCCCGGATATGAAAATTATTATCATCAGTGGATATGATGATTTTGAATATGCCAGACAGGCGATTAAGCTGGGTGTAGAACAATATCTGCTAAAACCAATCACAAAAGGTACCATGACAAAGGTGCTTTCTGAGCTGAAAGAAAAGATAGAGAGTCAGCGGGAACAGAAGAGCTATCAGGATCAATATCAGGACGAAATGCGGGAATATGAGAAGTTCTCAAGGCGCGTCTTTTTTGAGAGACTTTTTGAGGGGCATATGTCTGTTCAGGAAATTTATGAGGAGGCAGGAAAACTTTCTCTGGAGATCAATGCACCCTGCTATAACCTGATTCTGGTAAGTCTGCAGGAAAAAAGAAATCAGGAGAACCGGAGGCAGGAATCCAGAGAGTTCGCGGGCAAGCAGGATGAATTGCTCAGGTACCTCCTGCGATATCCGGAACATATGGTGTTCCGTTGGAATATCAATACATATGGTGTTTTGTTGAAAAGCGAGAAGGTGCAGATGGAGGAACTGACTTCCCGGTGTATGGAGAATATCCGGCGTATCTGCGAGAGTGCTGATTTTGAGTTTGACTGGTACGTGGCGGCAGGGACGCCCGTGGAGCGTCTGAGTTCCCTTCCGGAGTGCTATGCCAAGACAAATCATGTCTTTTCCTATCGTTTCCTGATGCCTTCTGTGCATATCCTCACGGAGGATGTGTTAAAGGGTGTTTTGCCGGAGAAGGAGGAGAGCGGGATCGGCGGTGTGGACTCCGCAAAGGTAGATCCGGATGTGATCAAAGAATTTCTCGCCACGGGACGCAGCGATGAGATTGAGGATTTTGCACAGAGTTATCTTCAGAGCGTTCATGAGGCGATGCACTCCAAGCTGTTCCGGAATTATCTGATGTTAAGCATCCGTTTTACGACGCTTTCCTATGTTGAAAGCCTCGGATGCAGTCAGGAGGAATTCCTGGCTGCGGTAGGTGGCGACAAAGCGCAGGAAGCGGGGATGAGTACGGAGGAGATTTCCGATTATCTGTGTGATATGATGAGGGAAGCACTTCAGATCCGTGACCGGGAAAGCGACACTCAGGGAAAGAAGATTCTGAAGAAGGCACTCGACTATATCGATGAAAACTATATGCAGGAGAGCCTGTCATTAAATAGTGTGGCAGGGGCGGTAAATGTGAGTGCAAATTATTTCAGCGCCCTCTTCAGTCAGGAGATGCAGAGCACCTTTATCGAATATGTGACACAGAAGCGTATGGACAAGGCTAAGAAGCTCCTGCGCCAGACAGATAAGCATTCCGGAGAGATCGCTTTGGAGGTGGGTTATAAGGATCCCCACTATTTCAGTTTTGTTTTCAAAAAGACGCAGGGATGTACTCCGAGGGAATATCGGAGTCGCTCTCTTTCGTGATCAGATGCCAGGGAATTTCCTGTGAAGTGACAGGAAGTCCCCGGCATTTTTTGATCATTGCTTCGGCGACCTGCAGTCCGATCTCGTGCGGATCGTGTGACAGTGCAGTGATACGGATCCGGCTCAGTTCACTGAAATAGCTGTTGTCAAAACAGACTACCGTCATATCTGCCGGGATCGTATAACCGGCATATTGCAGCTCGCGGATCAACCAGTATGCGATCTCATCGTTATAACAGACGACAGCGGTACATCCATCCAGTTTCTTCTGAATAAAATCTGACAGGAAGCGTGTGTCCTGACGTTTCTCAAGACTGGCGAGATCATCCGTGGAGAACCATCCGGTGTGCATATCGGAAAGAGGAGTTCCCAGATCTCTCATGCTGCTGCTGAGTCCCTGATAGCGTTCCGGTCCCTGAAGATCATCAAATTTGAATAAGGCGCCGATGTTCACGTGCCCGTGTGTGTGCAGATAATTTCCCAGCAGATATCCCCCGTATTGATTGTCGTCCTTAATGCAGGTTACGGATTCCAATCCCTGATAACGATTGTGAAGGAAGACGAGAGATGTATCCGATCTCTGCAAAGTCTCATACAGATCCAGATTAGGGTTGGGAAGGGCGCTCTTACAGCCTTCCACAATCAGACCGCGGAGGGGACTATGTATCATTTCTTCCAGAATTTGTCGTTCCTTACAGACGCTGTTTTCTGTAAGAAATATCTTCAGGGAAAAGCCGACTGCTGAGAGCGCTGACCGGATGTCGTCTATCAGCGCCGGATAGATGTATTCCTGATCTGTTGAGATCAGAAGGCCGATCATATTACATGTCGGATCAGGGGAAAGGCCGGTGATAAAAGAACCGCTTCCCTGGCGTGTTTCAATCAGACCCTCTGCACTCAGGAGAGATAATGCCTGGCGTACCGTCTGCCTGCTTACATGGTATTGTTTACACAGTTTTGCTTCTGTAGGAAGCTTCTCTGTTCCGTTTTTGCTTCCGGATACGATCAGATCCCGCAGCTGGTTAGCCAGAATTTTATATTTTACAGCCATAAAAATCTCCTTTTCCATTGAAAAAAATAAAATCGTTCATAATTTGTTCAAAAAATTTTCATAAAAAATCCAAACTTTAAAAGAAAAAAATCAGTTCTATGTAAAGTGAATAGGAACATTTCACAATTGTTTTTAACAGGAACCGTTCCCCTTTTCGGACAGAGAAAAGATAAAAATTTAAAGAAACCTGAAAATTTTATACTTTTTTTGCTTAAAAAAGCAGTTGAAACGAAAAATTTGTATGCATAGTATTATATCACGATAAATTTGTATTGTAAATTCCAACGAACCTCGAAAAATAGCGTGTTCCGGTGTTGACGGTAAGAAGCAAAAAAAGGTAAAGTAATGGCACAGGGAACAAAAACCCGGAAACAATCACATTCAGAAAGGGAGGATTTTTCGAAATGAAAAAGAAAGTTTTGAGTGCTATTGTTATTGTAGCAATGGTTGCATCTCTTATTTTTGGATGCGGTGCAAAGGAAGAGAC
>CAMGRE010000004.1 GCA_946061355.1 uncultured bacterium
GCCATGGGCCATATCGGTATGAAATACTCTCTTGTGACAAGGGATCTGATCGCCGACAGCACAGAGTGTATGGCGATGGCGCATGGCTTTGACGGTCTGGTATGCGTGCCGAACTGTGACAAAAATGTGCCTGGACTTCTCATGGCGGCAGCCAGAGTGAATATCCCTACGATCTTTGTGTCCGGCGGACCGATGTTGGCAGGACATGTAAAAGGGCAGAAGCGCAGCCTTTCCTCCATGTTTGAGGCAGTCGGCAGCGTGGCGGCAGGTACGATGACGATGGATGACCTGTGTGAGTTTGAGGAGAAGGTATGTCCTACCTGCGGTTCCTGTTCCGGTATGTATACGGCCAATTCCATGAACTGTCTGACAGAGGCATTGGGAATGGGACTGAAAGGCAATGGCACGATCCCTGCAGTCTATTCCGAGAGGATCAGACTTGCCAAGCATGCGGGCATGCAGATCATGGAACTTGTGAAGAGGGATATCAAACCGAGAGATATCATGACGGAAAAGGCATTCATGAATGCGTTGACTGTTGACATGGCACTTGGCTGTTCCACCAATTCCATGCTGCACCTGCCGGCGATCGCGCATGAGGCGGGCGTGGAATTGAATGTCGATATTGCGAATGAACTTTCCGCAAAGACACCTAACCTGTGCCATTTGGCTCCGGCAGGTCCTACCTACATGGAGGATCTGAATGAGGCGGGCGGCGTCTATGCAGTGATGAAAGAACTGACAAAGAAAGATCTGCTCTATACGGATCTGATCACTGTCACGGGCAAGACGGTTGGAGAAAATATTGCAAACAGTGTTAATAAGAATCCGGAGGTCATCAGACCGGTTGAGAATCCGTATTCCCAGACGGGCGGAATTGCTGTGTTAAAGGGAAATCTTGCGCCGGACTCCGGTGTGGTGAAGCGCTCGGCTGTCGTGCCGGAAATGATGGTACATGAGGGACCTGCAAGAGTGTTTGACTGTGAGGAGGACGCGATCGCTGCGATCACAGGAGGTAAGATTGTTGCGGGCGATGTCGTTGTGATCCGCTATGAGGGACCCAAAGGCGGTCCCGGCATGAGAGAGATGTTGAATCCGACCTCTGCCATTGCCGGAATGGGACTCGGCTCCAGTGTGGCACTGATCACGGACGGTCGTTTCTCTGGCGCTTCCAGAGGAGCATCCATCGGACATGTGTCTCCGGAAGCCGCTGTGGGTGGTCCGATTGCACTGGTGGAAGAGGGAGATATTATCAGCATCAATATTCCGGAGAATTCCCTCAATGTGAAGGTTTCCGATGAGGAACTGGCAGCAAGGCGGGCAAAATGGCAGCCCAGACAACCAAAAGTTACAACGGGATACCTTGCAAGATATGAGAAGATGGTAACTAGCGGAAACAAGGGCGCCATCCTTGAAGTGAAATAGAGATCAGGAGGAAGATGACATGCAGCTTACAGGTGCGGAAATTGTAATAGAATGTCTGAAAGAGCAGGGTGTCGATACGGTGTTCGGTTATCCCGGAGGGACAATTCTGAATGTGTATGATGCGCTCTATAAGCATAAGGAGATCAACCATATCCTGACTTCCCATGAGCAGGGAGCTGCCCATGCGGCAGACGGTTATGCGAGGGCAACCGGAAAGGTTGGCGTATGTATGGCGACCAGCGGTCCCGGCGCAACGAATCTTGTCACGGGAATTGCCACTGCCTATATGGATTCCGTTCCCATGGTTGCAATCACGGCTAATGTTGTGCTTCCGCTGCTTGGCAAGGATACGTTCCAGGAGGTGGATATCGCCGGAGTGACGATGCCCATCACAAAACATGGTTATATTGTCAAAGATGTGAAGATCCTTGCGGATACGATCCGCAAAGCGTTTCGGATCGCAAAATCCGGCAGACCGGGGCCGGTGCTCGTTGACATCACGAAGGATGTGACGGCGGCAAAATGTGACTACAAGCCGGAGAAGCCGGTGGAAGAGCCCCATAAGAACAAGTTTACGGAGGCGGATATCCAGGCGGCACTCAAACTGATCAAAAAGGCGGAGAAGCCCTATATCTATGTGGGTGGCGGCGCGGTGATCTCCGGGGCGTATGATCAGGTGAAAGAGTTTGCAAAGAAGATCGACGCGCCCGTATGTGATACGTTGATGGGAAAAGGTGCATTTGACGGTACGGATGAGATGTATACCGGAATGATCGGTATGCACGGAACCAAGACATCCAATCTCGGTGTGAGCGAGTGTGATCTGCTCATTGCACTCGGTGCCAGATTTTCGGATCGTGTGGTCAGCAATGCCAAGAAGTTTGCGGCCAAGGCAAAAGTGCTGCACATTGATATCGATGCGGCGGAGATCAATAAGAATATCAGGACGGATGCGTCTGTCGTGGGAGATCTGAAGGATGTGCTCACGGTGCTCAATGAGAGAATTGACCAGATGAGTCATCCGGAGTGGCGGATCCATATTCATGAGATGAAGCAGAAATATCCTCTGAAGTATGAGGAAGACGAACTGTCCTGTCCCTATGTGATGGAGGAGCTTTACCGTATTACCGACGGCAAGGCCGTGATCACCACGGATGTGGGACAGCATCAGATCTGGGCGTCACAGTATTACAAATATACGGAACCCAGGACATTTCTGTCCTCCGGCGGTCTCGGCACTATGGGCTACGGTCTCGGCGCCTGCATCGGGGCCAAGATCGGCAGACCGGATAAGATCTGTGTCAACATTGCGGGAGACGGGTGCTTCCGTATGAATATGAACGAGCTGGCGACAGCAAGCCGCTATAACATTCCGATCATCCAGATCATCATCAACAACCATGTGTTGGGTATGGTGAGGCAGTGGCAGACATTGTTTTATGACAAGCGTTATTCCCAGACAGTGCTTCAGGACAAGGTGGATTTCTGCAAGGTGTCTGAGGGACTCGGATGTATGGCGATCCGCGTGACGACAAAGGAAGAGGTGGCGCCTGCGATCGAGAAAGCGATCGCGGCAAAGACTCCTGTTGTGATTGAGTGTGTGATCCCGGAAGACGACAAGGTATTTCCAATGGTGCCTGGCGGTGCGGCGATCAGTGAGGCCTTTGACGGGGATGACCTGAAAAAGATGCAGTCATGATCCGTGTCGTAGGCTGCAATGATCGTTCAAAACAAAAGAAAAATGAAAGATTTGATATGAGTACAAAAAAGATATTAATCATCGTCAGCAGTGTGACGGCAGTGATATTGTGTATTCTGACAGCCCTGTATACAGGGCTGTCTGTTTACTATGCAGATGACTTTTCCTACGGCACATGGATCAATGGGATCTACTGTACGGGAAAAAGTGTTCCGGAAACGGCAGAACTCCTGGAGGAGCAGTACAGGGAGAATTCCGGCGGATGCATGGCAGTGACGATGGAGGATGGTTCTGTAAGAAAACTTGATTTTCGGGAGATCGGCGTACGCTATGATTATCTGCAGTCGTTGGAAAGTGTTAAGGCAGAACAGGAGCCATGGCTCTGGTTTTTGCATTTATCCATGCAGGAAAAACAGCTTCATCCGGTTATATCGTTGGATGACGATGCATACGAGAAGGAGTTCCGCCGGTGCTTTTCCGATTATTGCAGCAGATTCGAAGCGGATTATGATGTTTATATCGAGAGGACGACCGAAGGGTATCAGCTTGTAAACGATAAAAAGCATGTGTGGGACTGGGAGGCGGATGAGGCAAGACTTAAGGAGGCGATTCTGTCCGGCAGGGAGGATTTTGACCTGACATTGGAGGGAACTTATCATGATCTTCCTCTGAGCACGGAGGAACTGCGAACCCTTGATCTGTGGGAGGATGTAAAAGAATTCCAGCATTGTGATATCATCTATCATTTTGGTGAGGACGAGGAACCGATTAACGGATCCGTGGTCTGTGACTGGCTGATCCCGGATGGGGAAGGCGGTTTTGTCTATGATGAGGACGGACGTCTTGCCTGGGACAAGGGGAAACTGGAAGCGTACATGGATGTGCTGGCCGAGAGGTATAACACACTTGGCGGAATCAGGGAGTTTAACTCAACCAGAGGAGACACCGTCACGATTGAGGGCGGCACTTACGGTAATCAGTTTCAGGTGAAACCTGAAAAGAAATGGCTTTATGAGACATTTTTGGCAGTGAAGAGCGGTACATGGACAGGGGAATTGCCCGTTGTACGAGAACCGGAATATGTTAAGACGGCAAAGAAGCAGGGAAAGGATGATATCGGAGATACCTATATCGAGATTGATATGGGACAACAGCAGATGTACTATTATCAGGAGGGGACATTAAAACTCAGCACGCCGATCGTTACGGGAAACATGATGCGCAAGCGTGGGACACCGTCCATGGTCTGCTATGTTTACGGAAAGCAGAAGAACAGGATACTGCGCGGCCCGGGCTATGCGGCGCATGTGAAATATTGGATGCCGGTGAAGAACGGGATCGGCATTCACGATGCGGCGTGGCGGGATGAGTTCGGCGGGGAGATCTACAAGACGGACGGATCCCACGGTTGCATCAATACACCGGATGAGGCGATGGCAAAACTGTATGAGATGGTGGAGATCGGGACGCCGGTCGTCATGTTTTACTGAAACACAAGTGAAAAGAAGTTGACGATATAGCAAGGAAAGGATAAAATTGAATACGTTGGGGTTTCCCATACATATTATAAACAAAAAGTTGAGGAGGAAGGATTCATGTCCAGAGTGTACAATTTTTCAGCGGGACCAGCTGTTCTGCCGGAAGAAGTGTTGAGAGAAGCAGCAGATGAAATGTTAGATTATAAGGGGACAGGAATGTCCGTTATGGAGATGAGTCACAGGTCCAAGGCGTATGATACCATCATCAAAGAGGCTGAGGCTGATCTCCGTGAACTCATGAATATTCCGGATAACTATAAGGTACTGTTCCTGCAGGGCGGTGCGAGTCAGCAGTTCGCCATGATTCCCATGAACCTGATGAAGAATAAGGTTGCCGACTATATCATTACCGGTCAGTGGGCTAAGAAGGCTTATCAGGAAGCGTGTCTGTACGGCAAGGCAAATAAGATCGCATCATCCGAGGATAAGACATTTTCCTATATTCCGGACTGCTCCGACCTGCCGATTTCGGAGGATGCGGATTACGTATACATCTGTGAGAACAATACGATCTATGGTACAAAATATAAAGAACTTCCCAACACAAAGGGAAAGATTCTGGTATCCGATGTGTCATCCTGCTTCCTGTCTGAGCCCGTGGATGTGACAAAATACGGCGTGATCTACGGCGGCGTGCAGAAGAATATCGGACCGGCAGGCGTCGTGATCGTGATTATCAGAGAGGATCTGATCACAGACGATGTGCTCCCGGGAACACCTACTATGTTAAAGTACAAGACACATGCGGATGCGGATTCTCTGTACAACACGCCGCCCGCATACGGTATCTATATTTGCGGTAAAGTATTCAAATGGTTAAAGAAGATGGGCGGTCTTTCCGTGATGAAGGAGCGCAATGAGAAGAAAGCAAAAATTCTTTACGATTTCCTTGACCAGAGCAAACTGTTCAAAGGAACTGTTGAGAAGAAGGACCGCTCTCTCATGAATGTACCGTTCGTTACGGGAAGTGAAGAACTGGATGCCAAATTTGTCAAGGAGGCAAAAGAGGCAGGTCTTGAGAACCTGAAAGGTCACAGAACGGTAGGCGGTATGCGTGCAAGCATTTATAACGCGATGCCGATCGAAGGTGTTGAGGCGCTGGTAGCCTTTATGAAGAAATTTGAGGAGGAAAATCTGTAAAATGGACGCATCATTTAAGTATCATTGCCTGAATCCGATCGCGAAGGTAGGGCTTGATAAATTCAAAGATAATTTTGTAAAGACAGACAATGTGGAGGAGGCGGAAGGGATCCTGGTGAGGAGCGCTTCCATGCATGAGATGACATTTTCCGATAAGCTCCTTGTGATCGCAAGGGCGGGAGCGGGAGTGAACAATATTCCGCTCGACACCTGTGCACAGAAGGGTATCGTTGTCTTTAATACGCCGGGCGCTAACGCAAACGGTGTCAAGGAACTGGTGATCGCCGGTATGCTGCTTGCTTCCAGAGATGTGGTTGGCGGTATTAACTGGGCACTTTCCCAGAAGGACAATCCGGACATTGCCAAGGCTGCCGAGAAGGAGAAAAAGAAATTTGCCGGAACGGAGATTCAGGATAAGAAGCTTGGAATCATCGGACTCGGCGCGATCGGTGTCAAGGTGGCTAATGTGGCTAAGCATATGGGAATGGAAGTCTATGGCTATGATCCTTATGTTTCGGTAGATGCGGCGTGGAACTTAAGCCGTGATGTCAAGCATGTACTGAATGTGGATGAGATCTATGAAAACTGCGATATCATCACGATCCATGTGCCACTTATGGATGCCACAAAGGGCATGATCAACAAGGAAGCCATCGATAAGATGAAGGACGGCGTGATTCTGTTGAATTTTGCACGTGATCTTCTTATGGATGAGAAAGCTGTGCTCGAAGGCATCAAAGAGGGTAAAGTCAGAAAATATGTGTCTGATTTCCCGAACCAGACGACGGCGGGACAGGAGGGCTGTATTGTAATCCCGCATCTCGGAGCGTCCACAGAGGAATCCGAGGACAACTGTGCGAAGATGGCTGTCAAGGAAATGATGGATTATCTGGAGAACGGTAACATCAAGAACAGTGTGAATTATCCGAATTGTGATATGGGTGTTTGCGCCAAGGCGGGACGTGTTGCCATTTTTCATAAAAATGTTACCAATATGATTGCAAAGTTTACCTCGACATTCGGGGACAAGGGAATCAATATCTCCGATCTGACCAACAAGTCAAAAGGAGAGGTGGCATATACTATGCTGGATGTTGAGACGGCAGTGACAGAAGAGATCGTGAAGACACTTGAAAATATTGAAGGTGTGTTCCGGGTAAGAGTGGTAAAATAATTTATGAAATTGTCAGATTTGGAACAATTTAATCCGATTACCGTACAATGTCATGACAATCCCGACGCTGATTCCATCGGCTCGGGATTTGGCATTTTCCGGTATTTTCAGAGCCGTGGCAAAAATGTCCGGCTGATCTACGGCGGACGCAACCGGATTCACAAGGCGAATCTGCTGTTGATGGTGGACAAGTTGGAAATTCCGATCGAGTATGTGGAGAATCGCACAGAGAAGCTGGACGGATTGCTGATCACGGTGGATTGTCAGTATGGTGCCGGCAATGTGTCCGCATTTCGGGCGGATCATGTGGCGGTGATTGATCATCATCAGATTGAGATCCCGGATCTGGAATATCAGGAGATCCATTCCAATCTGGGCAGCTGTTCTACATTGGTATGGAGCATGTTGGGCGAGGCCGGTTATCCGCTGAATGAGGATCGGCTCCTGAGTACAGCGCTGTATTACGGATTGTATTCCGATACCAATCAGTTTGCCGAACTCTTTAATCCGCTGGATATGGATATGAGAGAGAATCTGGACTGCGATATGAGCCTGATCCGTCTGTTCCGGAATTCCAATCTGTCTTTGCAGGAACTGGAGCTGGCAGGGGTGGCTTTGATCCGTCATATTTATAATAACGATTATCAGTATGCCATTATCAAAGCGCCGCCGTGTGATCCCAATATACTTGGTATGATCAGTGATTTTCTGATCCAGGTGGACGAGGTCAAATCCTGCATTGTGTATAATGAGATCAACGAGGGGATCAAGCTTTCCGCGAGGAGCTGCACAAAAGAGGTGGATGCCAGTGAACTGGCTTCCTTTGTCTGCGGCGATATCGGCTCGGGAGGAGGCCATTTGGAGAAAGCGGGCGGCTTCATCAGTATGGGGCTTTATGAGAGAGATTATCCGACACTCCATACGGAGGCATATTTCAGTCAGAAGATGAATGAGTATTTTGACAATACACAGATCATTTATGCAAAAGACTATGAGCCTGATCCCGCCCGGATGAAGAAGTACAGTAAGAAGCCGGTGGTATTGGGATATGTCAGATCGGCTGAACTGTATCCGGAAGGCACCTCTGTTACACTCCGGACCAAATCGGGTGACCGGGATATCAGGACGTCAAAAGAGCTGTATATTATGATCAGACCTGACGGAGAGGCTTATTCCAGAAGGAAGGAATCGTTTGAGGGAAGATATCAGGAAGTTCATGTCGCTTATGACGGCAGATATGGCGTGGATAAATATGCGCCTATGCTGAAGAATAAGGAGGATGGAACAACCCGTGTTCTCGCGGAGTACGCCAAAGCATGTATGCCAAAAAAGGATGTGTACGTGTATGCGATGGAACTTACCGGAACGGTTAAGGTATTTACGCTGGAGGACGAGGAACATTATTCTGTCGGTAGGGCAGGCGATTTTCTTGTCGTACAGTGTGACGATCTGCATGATCTGCATGTGGTCTCAAAGAATGTTTTTGACCGGATCTATACGGAAATTGTGGAATAGAAAGCGATTATCGCCGGCAGCTGTCCGGCGTGGAAAGACAAAAAAAGCTTCTGCTCATTTGCGTAGAAACGGGCGGAAGCTTTTTTGTACAGTGACGGGAAATGGATATCGGGTCAGGAATTGAGATCGAAATCCAGATAATCTTCTTTGAATTTGCTGGCGTTTGCTACGGAAAATTCACTCGCAAGGTCCATATACTCAATAAAGATATCCTCCAGGGAACGATTCTGTTCTTTGGCGATCGTCTCCATGATGGGCTTGAGTTTGTCAAGCTGTTCGGAGATGGGAACTTTCTGTGGGTCGATGTCGCCCATGACCTCCTCAGCATATTGATTTATTCTGTTTAACATGATTTCCTGGTCTTTTGTCATTATAATTGATTCACCCTTTCTGATTTTGCCGATTCTTTGCGGAAAATGTCAAGTTCCGTTTTCCGATTTTGGTCCACATGGCATATTGTAGCATTCCGGGCTTCATCTGTCAAAAAATACAAAATGCTGAAACTGTTTCCCATTCGGTTGCGGATGTGATAAAATAAAACTGTATTTTGTTATGTGGAGACAATTGCTTTAACAGAACAGGAGAACAGTTTATGCTCACGATTGGTTGTCATCTGTCGGCTTCCAAAGGCTATCTTGCCATGGGAAAGGAAGCCGTGAAGATCGGCGCTAACACATTTCAGTATTTTACAAGGAATCCCAGGGGTGGGGCAGTGAAACCGCTGGACCTTGCAGATGTGGAGGCATACAGGACATTTGCAAAGGAAAACGGTATTGAGAAGATCCTTGCACATGCACCGTATACGTTAAATGCCTGTGCAAAGGACGATTCCATCCGGGATTTTGCGTTGCGCACCATGAAGGATGATCTGGACAGACTGTCGCATCTGCCGGAATCCATGTATAATTTCCATCCGGGCAGTCATGTGAGCCAGGGAGCGGAGCAGGGGATCGAGCTCATTGCCGATCTGTTGAACAGGGTGCTCACGCGGGAGCAGCCTACCACGGTTCTGCTGGAGACCATGTCAGGAAAAGGATCGGAAGTTGGGAGAAACTTTGAGGAACTAAGGGCGATCATTGATCGCGTGGAATGTAAGGAGAAGCTGGGCGTGTGTCTTGACACCTGTCATGTGTATGACGGCGGTTACGATATTGTGGACAGTCTGGATGAGGTGATAGCCGAGTTTGACCGGATTGTTGGTTTGGAACGGCTGTGTGCGGTTCATATCAATGACAGCAAGAATCCGTTTGCGAGCCATAAAGACCGACATGAGAAAATCGGTCTCGGCTTCATCGGAACGGAAGCCTTTGCGAGGATCATCAACCATCCTGCATTGAGAAAACTGCCCTTCTATCTGGAGACACCGAATGAGCTTGACGGTTATCAGCAGGAGATTGAACTGTTGCGCGGATTATATCATGAATCATAAATAAAAATACGGAGGAGACAAATTATGGCAGACATCAGACCTTTTCGTGCGATCCGTCCCAAAGAGGGGCTGGAGGCAGAGATTGCAGCGCTTCCCTATGACGTGTATAACCGGGAGGAGGCCAGAGAGGCAGTGCAGGGCAAGCCGCTTTCCTTTTTGAATATTGACAGAGCGGAGACACAGTTTGCACCGGATGCAGACATGTACGGTGACTTTGTTTATGAGAAGGCGCGCGATATGCTGGATCATATGATACAGGCAGGGCAGTTCGTTCAGGATCCGGAATCGTGTTATTACATATACGAACTGACGATGAATGGCAGGAGCCAGACGGGGATCGTTGCCTGTGCGAGCGTGGATGATTATGTGAATCAGGTGATCAAAAAGCATGAAAATACGCGCGCGGAGAAGGAGGAGGACAGGATTCGCCATGTGGATGTATGCAGCGCACAGACAGGCCCCATCTTTCTCGCATATCGTGCAAAAAGGGAACTGACTGACATAGTCAATGGAATAAAGCAGACGGATTCGCTGTATGATTTTACAAGTGAGGACGAAATCCGGCACAGAGTATGGAAAATTTCTGATCCTGTTGTTGTGAATGGAATAAGGGATCATTTTACAAAGATACAGACGATCTATATTGCGGACGGGCATCACAGATGTGCTTCTGCCGTAAAAGTCGGTCTTAAACGCAGAGAGACAAAGCCGGATTATACCGGAGAGGAGGAATTTAATTATTTCCTTTCCGTTCTGTTCCCGGATGAGGAACTCATGATCATGGATTATAACCGTGTGGTGAAGGATTTGAACGGCCTGACGGAGGAAGCATTTCTTGAACGGGTAAAGCAAAAGTTCTGTGTGGAGTGTCTCGGAGATAACGTCGTTGCACCGGCACACAAGGGGCAGGTCTGTATGTATCTGGGCGGGAAATGGTATCGTCTGGATTATACGCGTGATCTGACAGGCAGAAATCCCGTGGAAGCACTCGATGTCTCTGTGCTGCAGAATGAACTTCTCGAGCCGGTTCTCGGGATTCATGATCCCAAGACGGATGACAGGATCGACTTCGTCGGAGGCATAAGAGGGCTTGCAGAACTGGAACGCCGTGTCAGACAGGATTGTAAGGTTGCTTTTGCAATGTATCCGACGTCCATTCAGGAGTTGTTTGCAGTCTCGGATGCAGGGCTTCTGATGCCGCCAAAGTCCACATGGTTTGAGCCGAAACTCAGAAGCGGCATTTTTATTCACCGGATAGAGAGGCTGTAGGAGGAAAAGGGTATGAATGAAAAACTGTATAAATTAATGAATTGGCCGGAAATTGAGGAACTTGTTTATTCTGAGTGTGATAATCCCAATAAATTGCTGGGAGCACAGAAAGTGGGCAGAAATCTTTTGGTTCAGGGATTTTTCCCGGACAGCCGCAGTGTGAAGCTGCGCAGCAAGGACGGCGCAAAGGCATGTGCGATGGAGTGTGTGGATGAGGCCGGTTTCTATGCGGCGCTTGTGCCCGAAAAGGATTATGCGGCAGGCTATGAATATCTTGTCCATGACGGCAAAAAAGAGCATGTGCGCCAAGAGGTTTATCGCTTTGATCCGGTGATCACGAAAGAAGATACAGACCGGTTTGCGGCGGGAATCCATTATTCGGTCTATAAGATATTGGGAGCACACCTCATGACAATCGATGGAGTAAAAGGTGTTCACTTTGCTGTGTGGGCACCGAATGCACACCGTGTCAGTGTGGTGGGAGATTTCAATCATTGGGACGGCAGAGTGCACCAGATGCGCAGACTCTGGGATTCCGGTATTTTTGAACTGTTCCTGCCGGATGCGAAAGTGGGTCAGAATTATAAATTTGAGATCAAACTGCGGGATGGTCTCACCTATCTGAAATCGGATCCCTATGGGTTTGCAGCGCAGCTCAGACCGGAGACGGCTTCCGTGATCGCAGATATCAACCATTTCAAATGGGAGGATGATGAGTGGATTGCAAAGAGAGAGTCGGAATGTGGTCAGGATTTGCCGATGAGTATCTACGAACTGTATCTGGGCTCTTTTTCCAGACCGGACAAGGAGAGTTATGTAAACTACAGAGAGTTGGCCCCGAAGATCATCGATTATGTAAAAAAAATGGGGTATACTCATATAGAGCTGATGCCTGTGATGGAGCATCCCTTTGACGGTTCCTGGGGGTATCAGGTGATCGGGTATTATGCGCCTACGGCAAGATACGGGACTCCGGAGGACTTTATGTATTTCATGAACGAGATGCACAAGGCGGGGATCGGAGTGATCTTAGACTGGGTGCCGGCACATTTCCCGAGAGATGTTCACGGTCTTTCCAATTTTGACGGAACGTGCCTGTACGAACATCTTGATCCCAGACAGGGAGCGCATCCGGACTGGGGCACATTGATCTACAATTACGGCAGACCGCAGGTGAGCAATTATCTGATCGCCAATGCATTGTTCTGGATCAACCAGTATCATGCAGACGGACTTCGTATGGACGCAGTGGCATCCATGCTTTATCTGGATTACGGCAAGCAGGACGGGCAGTGGGTTGCCAATATGTATGGCGGAAATGAGAATCTGGAGGCAATTGAGTTCTTGAGACATCTGAACTCTATTGTGGCAAAGACCGGAAGAGGCGCTGTGTGCATTGCTGAGGAATCGACGGCATGGCCGATGGTCACAGGACATCTGAAGGAGGGTGGTCTGGGATTTGCATATAAGTGGAACATGGGCTGGATGAACGATTATCTTCAGTATATAAAATATGATCCGTTTTTCAGATCTCATCATCACGGCGAACTGACCTTCAGTATGATCTATGCCTACAGTGAGAAATTTGTTCTGGAATTTTCCCATGATGAGGTCGTGCACGGTAAGGGCTCACTGATCGGCAAGATGCCGGGAGAGCGGCCGGAGAAATTTGCCAATCTGCGTCTGACCTTTGGACATATGATGATGCATCCCGGCAGGAAATTATTGTTTATGGGGCAGGATATCGGAGAATTTGACGAGTGGAACGAAGAACGCGAGGTAGAGTGGGAACTGCTTCAGTATCCTGAACATCAGGGTGTAAACCGGCTGATGGCTGATCTGAACCGGATGTACCGGGAGCAGCCGGCGCTTTATGCGCTTGATTCCGATAAGGATGGCTTTGAGTGGATCAACAGCATTTCCGCCAATGAATGTGTGCTGGTGTTCCTCCGCAAGAGCAATGTGCCGGAGGAGACACTGCTTGTCGTAGAAAATTTTGCCAATGTCGAGAGGAAAAACTATAAGATTGGCGTTCCGTTTGCCGGAAAATACAAGGAAATCCTGTCAACGGATATGAAAGTTTACGGCGGACAGGGAATCGGCAATCCGAGAGTGAAGGAATCAAAGCCTGTTGAGTGCGATGACAGGGAACAGTCCATTCAGATCAGAATGGCTCCGCTCTCCGTTCATGTGTTCTCCTGTACACCTTACACAGAGGAGGAACTGCTTGAACTTAAGAAAATTGAAGTGGAAAAGCAGATGGAAGAACTGAAAAAGGAAGTGGAGAAGAAAGAGGCCGAGAAAGCGGCACTGGAAAAGAAGGTGTCGGCAAAGAAAACAGCGGTGAAGAAAGCAGCGCAGGAAAAAGTGCCGGCAAAGAAAACAGCGTCAGCCGGGATAGCAGCAGTAAAGAAAGCGCCGCAGAAAAAGGCAACAGCAAAGAAAACGCAGAAAAAAGAGGAGAAATAAATGGAATCGGAAATAGATGTTGGACTGATTGAGAAATTTTTGCAGGAACTGCCGGAGAAGGCGCTGCATCTGGGAATCCGCGTTGTGTTGGCTGCGGTGTTCCTGTTTGTCGGGCTGGAGCTTGTGAAACTGATTCGGAAGCTGCTAAAAAAATCACTTGCAAAAGCCGGAGCAGATCAGGGAGTGATCCAGTTCCTTGATTCCCTTACAAAGATCGGTCTGACCGTTCTGTTGATCCTGATGATCGCGGTGAGCTTCGGACTGGATGCCGCCAGCGTTGTTGCGATGCTGGGTTCGGTCGGTGTTGCCTTTGCACTTGCATTGCAGGGAAGCCTTTCCAACTGTGCGGGAGGAGTGCTGATTCTGCTTACAAAGCCGTTTAAGGTTGGCGATTATATCATTGAGGGCAATAAGGGGCAGGAGGGTACGGTCAAGGAAATCCAGCTTTTTTATACCAAGCTGCTCACAGTGGATGGCACGGTGGTCACACTGCCAAACGGAGCGCTCGCGAACAATCATATTACCAATTACTCCACGATGCCGGAGCGGCGTCTGGATCTGACTGTCGGCATCTCCTATGAGGCGGATGTGAAAACGGCAAAGAGGATCTTGATGGAGCTTCTGCAGAGGGAAGAGATGGTATTGAAAAGCCAGCCGATGGATGTGTTTGTCGATGACCTGGCAGACAGCGCGGTCGTGCTGCATGTGCGTTGCTGGGTGAAAAACGAAGACTATTGGCCGGAACGGGGCAGACTGCCGGAAGAGATGAAGTATGTGCTTGATCAGAGCGGAATCGGCATTCCCTATCCGCAAATGGATGTACATGTAAGAAATGCCGATGCCTGACACACGGATAGAATAACGATAAAGGAGACTTCCGCATTGCGAAAGTCTCCTTTTTTAAAAGCTGGAAAAGGGACTTGAACCCTCGACCCCTTCATTACGAGTGAAGTGCTCTACCGACTGAGCTATTCCAGCGTGTCCGGCATGACTGCCGACCTATGTTATTATAATGGCAAATGTCTTTTTTTTCAAGAACTTTTTTAAAGTTCCCATTTATAAGAGCCAAAACGTTTACAGATCTGTAAACAGACCATTGTAGAAAGTAATATTGATCTCCTTGAGATAGTTCGTATTCCGGTTCACAATCCAGAAATCATACACGCCTTCTGTTCCCTTTCCGACATTGCGTGCCCGAAATGCTGCTGCGGTATTTTCAAGAAGCTCTGTGTTAGTGTAGTCATCGGACAAATTGAACAGATCAAGGAGCGTCTCTTCCGTATAAGGAATATCGTCTTCAATATGGATGCGGACGAGAGTCGAAGGCTGATCGTTCTCAACAAGATACATAAACTCTTTTGTACCGTAATGATAACTGATCATGTCGCAATAATTAATTTTGCCGTCATCGGACTGTGAGATCTCATATTGCCACTGATTGACCGAATCCGGATTCCCCAGTCTCTTTTGAAGCTCTTCCGCAGAGATCTCCTTAAAGGAAACCGGGTCAAAATACGGTTCGGCGGAAGCGGAAGCATCCGCATTGATCTTGATTGAGATGATCAGGAACAATGTGGAGACGATCAGAAGCAACAATATAATGTGACAGATATAGCCAATGCTTTTTTTGACAGACATACAAAATATCCTCATAATCTATTCGGGGATCATTTCCCAATATTGCAATGTAGAGAATTTTATCATATTTACATGGAAAAATCTAGTGCTTTTTGACATTTCTTATACAATATATGGGGGAGATCTTTTTTGACGGTTACAAACTCTTTTTTTTATGCTATAATGATTCTCGGTATACCCACATTGAATCGAGGCGGGGAACATGATATTATCCGAACAGGAATTATGGTATCTGAATGAACTGCTGGGCGGCGGACCGGTTTTTGGAGTTGCTGACTGCTGTCTAAACGTTCAGGATGAGCAAAGAGTCGTAAGACTGCTGACAGACAAGCAGATATTGGACAAAGAAGGTGCGCTGACCGGGATCGGGAATGATGTAGTGCGGCTGCTTGGCGCCTACAAAAAAGCTGATGTTTATTTTATGATCAACCATGTCAGGATAGCCCTTCATGACAGCGATGCGATGGTCAACCTTTATGAAAATGTAGAACGCAGAACTTATTATATGACGATGATCCCCAAGGGGGAATTCCTGTATCAGATTCTGAAGGAATTTCCGGTTCTGAGGAAACTGTTCCCGGGCAGAAATACTTTCAAAAAGCAGATGACTTATAAGATGTGGCGGGAAAAAGAAAAAGAGATTGTGCGATCCTATGATAATTCCATATTTTGCCAGATTCATGACAGGGGAAGACTTACTGAGGCAAAGGTATATTATTGGAATGACCGGGAAATGTGTCGTTATGATATTATTCGCAAAGAGTTTAAGGATTGCGGCAACAGTGAGCTGAGGCAGGATATTCTGGAAGGCTTACAGCTGCTGAATGGAAAAATGACAGCTAAGGGTGAGGGAAATGGCAACAGACAGGAAGCGTAATAACAGCCGTAGCAATAATAATAGGAATAAAGGCAGTGCGGCAAAACAGGATAACGGTGTCAGGGATGAAATTGTTCTGATCGCGGTGCTGGCAGGATCCGTATTTTTGTTTTTGTGTAATTTTGGCATCATGGGCGTGATCGGACAGACCATCAGTCATATCCTTTTCGGACTTTTCGGATTCATGGCATATGTTGTGCCGGTCCTTTTATTTCTGGCGATGGCGTTCCGGCTGGCCAACAGAGGACAGTCTATTGCCACGATCAAGCTTGTGGCAGGCAGTATATTGTTTTTCCTGATCGGAATTGTGCTTGACATGGCAGGTGGTGCTTCCTTGTCCATGGAGTCATATCAGGCGTGGATGCTTTATCAGAGAAGTGTTGAGAGCAAAGGCGGAGGCGGTGTGATCTGCGGAACGCTTGCTTATCTTCTGAATCATTTCCTGGACAGGACGGGAACGATACTGGTTGTTATTGTGCTGGCTCTGATCTGCATTGTGATCATCACGGAGAAATCATTGCTGCGCGGAGTAAGGAACGGCAGTCGCCGTGTTTATGAAAGTGCCGCCCTGGAAAATGGCAGACGCAGAGAGCGGGCGGAGAAACGCCGCATCGAGGAAAGCCAAAAAAGAGAGGAAGAAAAGCGCCGTCTTGAGCAGGAGGAACAGGAAAAAATTCTCCGAATGGATAAAAAAGTGACCGGTGTCATGATGAATCCGACGATTGAGAAGGATAAAAAAGAGGCAACACCTGCAAAGAGGGACGATATCCATGAGATCATGCTGGATGAGGAAGCAACGCCTGATGGCACATCAACTGCGGTAGAGGTGGAAAAAATACGGATCCATACATCGTCCGGACTGGGAGATATCTCAGAGCTTCATATGCCCGAGGAAGAAGCGACGGTCCATACAGAGCCGGAGATCCATCAGGAGATTGCTATTCATAAAGAAGGAATTCCGGAGAAAACGGAAAGAGAAAAGCTTCCTGTCAGGCAGACATCTGAGCCGGAGAGAGAGGCAAAAAGTCAGGGAACTTTAGCGCCGACAGTGCCGAAAGCCCCGGGAAAACCGAAAAAATACATATTTCCATCAATCAATCTGCTCAAAAAGAATGAGAACAAAAACGGCGGCGACAGCGCTTCCCAGCTGAGAGAGACGGCAATCCGGCTACAGGAGACGTTAAAGACTTTTGGCGTCAAAGTTACCGTGACGGATATCAGTCAGGGACCGGCAGTCACCAGATACGAACTGCAGCCGGAGGTGGGCGTGAAAGTCAGCAAGATTGTCGGGCTTGCCGATGATATCAAACTGAATCTTGCCGCCACGGATATCCGTATTGAGGCGCCGATCCCCGGGAAGGCAGCGGTTGGGATCGAAGTGCCGAACAAGGAAAACTCCATGGTTTCCCTGCGCGAGCTTTTAGAGTCCAAAGAATTCAAAAATTTCCCTTCCAATCTTGCATTTGCGGTCGGAAAGGATATCGCGGGCAAGACGGTGGTTACGGACATCGCCAAGATGCCCCATATGTTGATCGCAGGTGCGACCGGCTCCGGTAAGAGTGTGTGCATCAACACACTGATCATGAGCATTCTGTACAAGGCTTCCCCGGAGGATGTAAAACTGATCATGGTTGATCCGAAGGTGGTTGAACTCAGTGTTTATAACGGTATCCCGCATCTGCTGATCCCGGTTGTCACGGATCCCAAGAAAGCTGCTGCGGCTCTTCACTGGGGAGTTGCAGAGATGACGGACCGTTACAAAAAATTTGCGGATTATAATGTGAGAGATCTGAAGGGCTTTAACAAACTGGTGGAATCCAAGAAGGGAGATCCCGATATGCCGCCGAAGATGCCGCAGATCGTCATCATTGTGGATGAGCTTGCGGATCTGATGATGGTGGCTCCCGGAGAGGTTGAGGAGTCGATCTGCCGTCTGGCGCAGCTTGCAAGGGCTGCGGGGATTCATCTGGTCATTGCAACACAGAGACCGAGTGTCGATGTCATCACCGGACTGATCAAGGCGAATATGCCGAGCCGTGTGGCATTTGCGGTTTCCAGTGGAGTGGATTCCAGAACAATTCTTGATATGAATGGCGCAGAGAAGCTGCTTGGCAAAGGCGATATGTTGTTCTATCCGCAGGGGTATCCGAAACCTGCCCGGATTCAGGGCGCTTTTGTTTCTGACGGAGAAGTCGCGGATGTCGTTGATTTCCTGAAGAATCAGGCAATTGGAAATACTTACGGGGAAGACATTGAGGAGCAGATCCAGAATATCGGTGCAGGAGTTGGAGGTGCAGGTGCAGGAAGTGTCTCGGAGAGAGACGATTACTTTGTCGAAGCCGGAAGATTTATCATTGATAAGGACAAGGCTTCCATCGGTCTTTTGCAGAGGGCTTTCAAGATTGGATTTAACCGGGCGGCAAGGATCATGGATCAGTTGTATGAGGCCGGAGTGGTCGGAGAGGAAGAAGGAACCAAGCCGCGAAAAATCCTTATGAGTATGGAAGAATTTGAGCAATACATAGAGGAATGTGTGTAAGGACAGGAGGAGACGATGATGAAAACGGATATCGAGATTGCACAGGAAGCAGCGATGGATCCCATCACGACAGTGGCGGAAAGACTGGATATCGTGCCGGAGGAACTGGAATTGTACGGGAAGTATAAGGCAAAGCTTTCGGATGAATTCCTCACAGGGCTTCAGGGGAAACCGAATGGAAAGCTGATACTGGTCACTGCCATCAATCCGACACCTGCCGGCGAGGGAAAGACCACAGTTACAGTGGGGCTCGGAGAGGCATTCGGCAAAATGGGAAGGAAGGCGGTGATCGCATTGAGAGAACCGTCCCTCGGTCCCTGTTTTGGAATCAAAGGCGGCGCTGCGGGAGGCGGGTATGCACAGGTCGTTCCGATGGAGGATTTAAACCTTCATTTCACGGGGGATTTTCATGCGATCACCTCTGCCAATAATCTGCTTGCAGCGTTGCTTGACAATCATATCCAGCAGGGAAATGCGCTCGGCATCGATCCGAGGCAGATCGTTTGGAAACGATGTCTCGATATGAATGACAGAGTCCTTCGCAATATTGTTGTCGGCCTTGGAGCAAAAGCGGACGGTACGGTGCGTGAGGATCATTTTGTGATCACGGTGGCGTCAGAGATCATGGCAATCCTCTGTCTGGCGGATGATATGGCAGATCTGAAAAGACGTCTTGGCAGGATTATCGTGGCATACAATTATGAAGGACAGCCTGTGACAGCAGAGCAGCTTCATGCGGTCGGAGCCATGGCAGCGCTCCTCAAGGATGCATTGAAGCCGAACCTTATTCAGACACTGGAGCATACACCGGCACTTGTCCACGGAGGACCTTTTGCCAATATCGCGCACGGATGTAATTCGGTGCGTGCGACCAAGACAGCGCTGAAAATGGCTGATTATGTGATTACGGAGGCGGGCTTTGGCGCTGACCTCGGTGCTGAGAAATTCTTTGATATCAAATGCAGAAAAGCGGGGCTTAAGCCGGATGCGGTTGTTCTGGTCGCGACAGTCCGGGCGCTCAAGTATAACGGCGGTGTGCCGAAAAATGAGCTGAATACGGAAAACCTTGACGCGCTCAAAAGAGGAATTGTAAACCTTGAGAAGCATATTCAGAACCTTCAGAAATATCAGGTTCCCGTTGTGGTTACGCTGAATGCCTTCCTGTCCGATACGGAGGCTGAGGTTGATTTTGTGAGAAAGTTCTGCGAGGACAGAGGATGCGAGTTCGCTGTGTCTGAAGTGTGGGCAAAGGGTGGTGAGGGAGGAATCCCTCTTGCCGAGAAAGTCCTGCATACGCTTGAGACGAAGGAGAGCCGTTTCCGCGTACTGTACGAAGATGAACTTTCAATCAAAGATAAGATTCAAAAAATCGCAAAAGAGATCTACGGTGCAAAAGATGTTGCATATCAGTCCGCAGCGTCAAAACAGATTGCAAAGCTTGAAGAGATGGGATTTGGAAATTTCCCCGTCTGTATGGCAAAAACGCAGTATTCCCTGTCGGATGATCCCGCACTTCTCGGCAGACCGGATGGTTTTACGCTGAATGTCAGGGAAGTGTATGTTTCAGCCGGTGCCGGCTTTATTGTCGTATTGACCGGATCAGTCATGACGATGCCGGGGCTTCCCAAACAGCCGGCAGCGTATCAGATCGATGTGGATGATAATGGAAAGATTACCGGATTGTTCTGAGAAAATGCGCTATCCTGCATTTGCGGATGTACAAATTCCTAAAATCTGTTAAAATGGAAGAGTATTTTCCGTGATGAATTTTTACAGTGAGAAAGGAACATTAGCCTATGAGGTGTCTGGGCTGTGGATGTGAAATTGAAGAAGGAAAGCTGCTTTGTCCCAACTGCGGGAAAGAGATTCAGATTGTTCCCGATTTTGAGCCGGAAATAGAAGATAAGATTAATCATGCGCTTGAGGGAATCACAACCGATATTCGGACAGAGAATGATGTGTCCGAAGCTGCAAAAGCAGCGGGAAGACTCAAGTGGAGCAAAAAGCAGATGACACTGATCTGCTCAGTAATTGCGGTTCTGTTCCTGCTTGCGGCTTTTGTGGTCGGGATGATCGTATTCGGTGCGGATGATTCTCCGGAAAAATGTCTGGAAAAGGCGCAGAAGTATGCCGCTGATCAGAAGTATGATAAAGCGATCGAACAGGTGCTGCGTGCCGTTGATATGAATAGCAGTGATCTTGAGCTCAGGAATCAGTTGGGAGAATACTATGTTCTGGATCATCAGGACAAGAATGCCATGACTGCTTTCGAGGATATCATCAGTATGGATGGGGAAAATGAGCGGGCATATGAGAATCTGATCGGTATTTATGAGGCAAAGGGGGATTATCAGGCGATCAATCAGTTGATACGATCCAGCAGCTCAGCCAAAATCGTGAATACTTTTACGAGGTATATCGCCAATCCGCCGGAATTCAATTATCCGCAGGGAACATATGAGGAGATTCTTCCGGTAAAACTTACAGCAAATACTACGGGAACTGTGTATTACACCATGGACGGGAGCGCTCCTGATATTCATAGTGAGGTTTATAAAACTCCGATTTTTCTTGACGGCGGGATCGTGACGATCAAGGCAATGTTTATAAATGAGTACGGAATCCAGAGCGAGGCTTCGACGTGCACATATCAGATCATCTTAAATCAGGCACATGAACCTGAGGTGAGTCTTGCGGAAGGAAGTTATACGGAACCGCAAACGATTGCGGTAACTGTCCCGGAAGGAGAATCCGTTTATTACACGGTGGACGGAACTATGCCTACCAAAGACAGCATTCCCTACAGTAATCCGGTGGCATTGCCGTTTGGTGACAGTACCTACCGATTTATTTCCTATAGCCAGGATGGCGATGCGAGTGAAGTGGTAACAAGAAAATATCAGTTTGTATTTGAACCGTTCATTAATGTACAGTATGCGGTAAATCTGCTGGTCATGGGATTAAAGAATCAAGGTGTTCTCTTGGAAGTTGATGGTACGGTACCGGGGAAACCCGGAAGAAATATTTATATCTGCAGTACAGCGATCGCAATCAATCAGAAGTCGTATTATCTGGTGGTGGAATATTATGAGGATCCCATCGGAACAGATACCAAGACCGGAAATCTGTACTGCGTCGGAACGGACAACGGACAGTTGTATAAGGCTTCACTGGGGACGGACGGATCCTATTCTGTGGTCTCTTTTTGATCAAAGCATATGCTGTTTTGATCATACATAACGTTTAACAAGATTTTTCAAACATAAGAAAACAGTGTGAGGAGGATATTATGTTCAAGATTTTGGAAGCAAAGGAACTTACTGCAAACATATATTATATGGTTGTAGAAGCAAAACGAGTGGCAAAAGCCTGTTATCCGGGACAGTTTGTAATTGTCAGGATGGATGATGATGGAGAGCGGATCCCGCTTACAATCTGTGACTATGACAGGACTGCCGGAACGGTAACGATCGTGTTCCAGACAGTGGGGGCAGAGACAAAGAGAATGGCAGCTCTGAAGGCAGGAGACAGTTTCAGGGATTTTGTCGGACCTCTCGGCTGTGCTTCAGAGCTGATCAGCGAAGATAAGGAAACTCTTAAGAACAAGAAGATCCTGTTCGTGGCAGGCGGTGTCGGAACGGCTCCCGTATATCCGCAGGTGAAGTGGCTGCATGAGAACGGTATCGCTGCGGATGTGATTGTTGGTGCCAAGACGAAGGATCTGCTGATCCTGGAGAAGGAGATGGAAGCGGTTGCCGGAAATTATTATGTGACTACGGATGACGGTTCTTACGGCAGAAGCGGAATGGTGACACAGACGATTCAGGATCTGGTTGAGAAAGAGGGCAAATCCTATGATGTATGTATTGCGATCGGGCCTATGATCATGATGAAATTTGTGTGCAAGCTCACAAAAGAGTTGAATATTCCTACGGTTGTAAGTCTTAATCCCATCATGGTGGATGGTACAGGTATGTGCGGTGCTTGCCGCGTGACAGTTGGCGGTGAAGTGAAATTTGCCTGTGTTGACGGGCCTGAGTTTGACGGACACCTTGTAGACTTTGACCAGGCGATGAAACGTCAGCAGATCTATAAGACAGCAGAAGGCAGAGCCATGTTGAAGGCACAGGAAGGTGACACACATCACGGCGGATGTGGAAATTGCGGAGGTGATAAATAATGGACGTATTAAAGAAGGTACCGGTGCGCGAACAGGAGGCAAAGGTTCGCGCAGCGAATTTTGAGGAAGTTTGTCTCGGATATAACAAGGAAGAGGCAATGGAGGAGGCCTCCAGATGCATTAACTGTAAGAATGCCCAGTGCGTGAAGGGATGTCCGGTTGCGATCAATATTCCCGCATTTGTTGAGCAGGTGAAGGAAGGCGATTTTGAGAAGGCTTATCAGATCATCAGTGAATCCAGTGCACTTCCGGCTGTGTGCGGACGTGTCTGCCCACAGGAGAGCCAGTGTGAGGGTAAATGCATCAGAGGTATTAAGGGCGAGCCGATCTCAATCGGCAAGCTGGAGCGTTTTGTGGCTGATTGGGCAAGTGAGAACGGGGTTAAGCCGGAAGGATGTGGCGAGAAGAAAAACAAAAAGGTAGCCGTGATCGGTTCCGGTCCTGCCGGACTGACCTGTGCGGGAGATCTTGCCAAGATGGGCTATGATGTGACCATCTTTGAGGCACTGCATGAGGCAGGCGGCGTACTGGTGTACGGTATTCCCGAATTCCGTCTTCCCAAGGAGAAGGTAGTTAAGAAAGAGATAGAGAATGTCAAAGCACTTGGCGTGAAGATCGAGACGGATGTGGTGATCGGAAAATCCACTACCATCGATGAACTGATGAAGGAAGAAGGATTTGATGCGGTATTTATTGGGTCCGGAGCAGGACTTCCCAAGTTCATGGGGATTCCCGGAGAGCAGGCAAACGGTGTATTCTCAGCAAACGAGTATCTGACCAGAAGCAATCTGATGAAGTCATTCAAAGAGGATGCAGCAACGCCAATCATGCATGGAAAGAAGGTCGCTGTTGTCGGCGGCGGAAATGTTGCAATGGATGCGGCAAGAACCGCGCTCAGACTTGGCGCCGAGGTACATATTGTGTACAGACGAAGCGAGGAAGAGCTTCCCGCAAGAGTGGAAGAGGTGCATCATGCAAAAGAGGAGGGGATTATCTTTGATCTGCTGACTAATCCCGTGGAAATTCTCTCCGATGAAAACGGCTGGGTGAACGGGATTAAGTGCGTTCGCATGGAACTGGGCGAGCCTGATGAGTCCGGACGCAGAAGACCTGTGGTAGTGCAGGGATCGGAGTTCGTGATTGATGTGGATATGGTCATTATGTCACTTGGCACATCACCCAATCCGCTGATCTCTTCTACAACAGAGGGCCTTGAAATCAATAAATGGAAATGTATCATTGCCGACGAGGAGCATGGCAAGACCACAAAGGAAGGCGTTTATGCCGGCGGTGATGCCGTAACAGGAGCGGCTACGGTGATCCTTGCCATGGGTGCCGGAAAAGCCGGAGCAAAAGGAATCGATGAGTATTTGAGCCAGAAATAGGAGGAAGCACATCATGCCATGGTGTCCCAAATGTAAAAACGAATATGTGGAAGGAATCAAAGTATGTGCAGACTGTGGCTGTGAACTGGTAGATACTCTGGAAGAGGAAAAGACAGCAGTGATCTTTGGCGACAGGGCACAGATGGAGAATCTTTGCTCTTTCCTGGAATACAGTGGGATCCGTTCTGCATATATACAGGAGGACGGGGCTGAGGAAACCTGTGAGGTGTATGTAAAAGCTTCCGAGGCTGACAGGACAAAGCAGCTGATCAAAATTTTCCTCAGGCAGGAAAACAAAGATGATCCGGAGACACAAGATCGGACGGAGAAACCGGAAAATAAAGAGAAGGGGTCGATGGGCACTTATCAAAACAGTGCCCAGAAAGCTGAGGATTATAAATCTTCCGGATATACACTGATCCTTGTCGGAGGAATCGGTCTGCTGTTTTTGATCCTGACGGCAACAGGAGTTCTTCCGCTTGGGTTTATGACGGGAAATTATCTTGCGATCGGCGTGTTGGGTCTGTTTTTCCTGATATTGTTTGTCTGCGGGATTCAATCCATGAGAGCTTTTCGCAGCTGTAAGAAACTGGCCGTGTCGGAGGATACTCTGCGGGATGAGGTGCTTGCATGGTGCAGATCATCTCTGAAGGCAGAGGAGATTGACCTCATGACCGGTTTGGAGGCTGCACTTACGGAGGAAGAAAAATATTTCGGACGCTCGGAACAGATGAAGAAACTGATCTCAGAGAAATTTCTGAATCTGGAAGACGGATTTCTGGATACGCTGGTTGATCAGCTTTATACAGAAATTTTCGGTGGACAGTCATGAAGATTTCGATTGTCTGTGTCGGAAAGATCAAAGAGAGCTATTTCCGGGATGCGATCGCTGAATACAGCAAACGATTGAGCCGCTATTGCAGGCTTGAGATTATGGAAGTTGCGGACGAAAAAACGCCTGACGGAGCATCAGAGGCCCTTGAGGATGATGTGAAGGCAAAGGAAGCAGAGAGGATCTTGAAGAAACTGCCTGAGGACGCCTACAAGATCATTCTGGATATTGGCGGACGTAAGGTGGATTCCGTAGCGTTCGGACATCGGATCGAGAAACTTGGCGTGGAAGGGAAAAGCCATATTGCCTTTGTGATCGGAGGTTCGCTTGGGCTGCATGAAAGCGTGAAGCAGAGAGCAGATGAGACAATCAGTTTTTCGGATATGACCTTTCCGCACCAACTGATGAGAGTGATCCTGCTTGAGCAGATTTACAGAGGATTCCGTATTGTGAACGGAGAGCCTTATCATAAATAGTGGCGGCAAGATGGCATGACAATAAGAATATCAGTGAATGAGGAGTCAGAGAAATGCGTATTTTCAGACATCATGGAGATCAGAAAAGAATATTTCGAACGGTAGTTTCTGCTGTCCTGACAGGGGTGTTTACCCTGGGACAGTTTGTGTCTCTTCCGCTGACGGCTAACGCTGCGGAGGGAGTATACGCAGTGTATGTGTCGGATCTGAAGGCCGACAGGCTGGATCAGACCTTTACCATGGAGGCAAAAGGTGCCTCCATTACTGTCAGTATGGCGGATATGATGACGACACCTGTGATCGTTCAGGAAAATGCTGATGGCAGTAAGCTGTGTTGCATTGCGGATACTTATCTGCAGGATATGTATATTGATTCCCTGAATCAGATGTTAAAAGGAATACCGGCAGACGGACAGAAGGTGTATTATCTGTCAAAGGCAAAGACATCTTTTATCCCTTATTCGGAGGCGGGATATTATCAGGTGAATGAGGCCGGAAGACAAAAGATCCTGAATGAACTGTACCGTATGCTTGTGAGTGACAAGCGCGATAATGTGAAAGTGACGCTTGGAGATACAGAGCTTCAGCTTATGCCGCCCGAGATTCCGGAGGAACTGGCTGCTGATCGCTATACGTTGCAGGGAACGTGTACGACAAGCTATAAAGGCAGTTCCGCGAGCCGATGCAACAATGTGGAGCGCGCAGCAGCAAATATCAATATGCTGATCCTCTATCCGGGACAGGAGATTTCGATGAATGATGCGTTCCTGCCCAGGACTTCAGCCAATGGCTACCGGGAGGCAGGCGCATATATGAACGGCAAAGTGATCCAGGCGATGGGAGGAGGCATCTGCCAGGTGTCTTCCACGGTGTATAATGCGGCGATGAACAGCGGTCTGACAGTGACGGAACGCCATCCGCACAGTATGCCGGTACACTATCTGCCGCTTGGACAGGATGCCGCGATCTCAGCGGGAAGCAAAGATTTAAAGATCAGGAATGATTTTGATTTCCCTGTTCTGTTTGAGACTTATACGGAAAATAAAAAGCTGACTGTGAATATCTACACAAATGCATTAAAGACGGCGGGAGCGTCTTTCAGACTTCATGCGGTGAAGACGGGAAGTCTCTCGGCAAACACGTATCTTGAGGTGTCCTTGAACGGCGTGGTTCTGGAAGACCGTTTTATCGGAACTTCACGGTACAATCCAATGCTTCCGGATACGGAGGAATAAGACTAAGGGGGTTACAGGCATGAGAATGTATGACTTGATCATGAAGAAACGCAATGGGGGCGTTTTGAATGAAGATGAGATCACATTTATGATCAGTGGCTATACGGAAGGTTCGATTCCGGATTATCAGATGTCTGCCATGATGATGGCGATCTATTTTCAGGGGATGAATGAGGAGGAAACACTCTACCTGACAAGAGCGATGGAATACAGCGGAGAGACGTTGGATCTGTCGGCAATTCATGGCATTAAGGTGGATAAGCACAGTACGGGCGGTGTCGGCGATAAGACATCACTTGCACTCACGCCCATGGTGGCGGCATGCGGAATTCCTGTGGCAAAGATGAGCGGAAGAGGGCTGGGGCATACCGGCGGAACGATCGATAAGCTCGAGAGTTTCCCGGGATTTACGACCGGTATCAGCACTGAGACTTTTATCCGGAATGTCAATGATATCGGAATTGCGATCATGGGACAGACTGCGGATCTTGCTCCGGCAGATAAGAAGTTGTATGCGCTGAGGGATGTCACGGCGACGGTGGACAATATGTCATTGATCGCAAGTTCCATCATGAGCAAAAAACTTGCCAGCGGTGCGGATGCGATCGTGCTGGATGTCAAGACGGGCAGCGGCGCATTCATGAAGAAGGAAGAGGACGCCTTCGCACTGGCAAAGGAGATGACAACGCTTGGAAACAACGCCGGCAGGAAGACGTATGCGGTGATCTCCGATATGGATCAGCCGCTCGGATTTGCGGTCGGAAATGCGTTGGAAGTGAAAGAAGCGATTGAGACATTAAAAGGAAACGGACCGGATGATTTTGTAGAACTGTGTATGACGCTCGGCTCCTATATGCTGATCGCGGGAGGCAAAGCAGCGGATGTGGAGGAAGCCAGAGGGCTTCTTGAGAAAGTGATCGAGGACGGCAGCGCACTGCAGAAACTGGGACAGTTTGTGAGGGCCCAGGGCGGTGATGACCGCGCTGTGTTTGATCCGGAACTGCTTCCGAAGGCAGCCATTGTAGAAGAAATCCTTTCTGACAGAGAGGGATACATCTCTCATATCGAGTGTGATGAGATCGGTGTCTGCTCGCTGATTCTGGGTGGCGGAAGAGAGACCAAAGAGAGCGGGATCGATCTGTCGGTTGGTCTTGTGCTTTGCAAGAAAGTTGGAGATTTTGTGAAAAAGGGAGAGCCGCTCGCAGTCATCCATGGAAATGACAGGGATAAGATGGCGCAGGCAAAAGAACGCTTCCTGAAGGCATATCGTTTCAGCGAAACTCCGGTGGAGAAGAAGCCGTTTATCAAAGGAGTCATAACACCGTAGTATGGCAGCATATACTGTGCTATGGGAAAGAGAAGAAGAAATCAGACCGGTACAGAACCGTCAAAACGAGAACTTGTAGTCAATTCACTGAAGCTTCCAAAGGATCTTCTTTTGGGAGCTTCTATTGTCACACTCACCGGAAACAGAGAGGCATGGATTGAGAACTACAAGGGGATTATAGAATACAGTGAACAGGGAATACTGATTCAGGGGAAGACATGCCAGATCTGTATTCAGGGAAACTGTCTGTCCATTGATTACTATACCAATGAGGATATGAAGATAAGCGGGTATATTTCCTGTGTGCGTTATGAATCCTTTGAGGGAGGCAGTAATGGGTAGACTGATCCATTCTTTTCGGGGATACGTCAGAATCAAAGTGTGGGGATATTCTCCGGAACGTTTCCTGAATCTGTGCGGGAACAAGGGCATCCTTTTGTGGGGAATTGAAAACCACGGGGAATCATATGAAATGTATGTCAGTATCAAAGGGTTTTTCTGCCTTCGTCCCATCGTAAAAAAAACAAAGACAAGGGTAGCCGTGCTGAACAGGTACGGACTTCCTTTTTTTGTGCCGAGAGTAAAGAAACGCAGTGTGTTTCTGGCGGGGCTTTTGGGCTGCCTGATCTTTCTTCAGATCATGTCGCAGTTCATATGGGTAATTGATTTTACGGGGAATGTTACGCTGACGGATGATGTTCTGCTTGATTTTCTTGAGACCAGGCAGATTGCATGTGGCGTGGCAAAAAATAAATTGAAGCTGGAAGAACTGGAGCGGGATATCCGGAAGAATTTTGATCTGGTAACATGGACTTCCGCAAGGATCGAAGGGACGAAGCTCTCGATACAGATCAAGGAAAATACACATCCGAATTCGGATCAGAGTGAACCCCGTGACTCGGAAGGGATGGATCTTGCCGCTGATAAAAAAGGCAGGATTGTCATCTGGGTTCCTGCATTTACTTCTTTTGTGTTCATTTTTTCTTCCTTTCGTATATCGCTATTTTTGTTCCTCGCCCTTTGTACTGGCGATATTCCCACTGCAACCCGTCCTTTTCC
>CAMGRE010000005.1 GCA_946061355.1 uncultured bacterium
CAACTACGGTCACCTTTCTCACAAGCTCTTTTTCCTTGTGATTTTCACCAATCTTATTGAAACTGAAAAACTCTACAAAGTGCGTAAATTCAAGGATTTCTACATATCCTTTCTTTGTAGCAACACCACAGTCTCCACATGCACAGTCTGCGGGAACTGGTCCACGGCCCGCACTCGTCTTAGTTCATATCCTCCGGCACACAGTGTCTTTAAATCTCTTGCAAGGGTGGCGGAATCACAGCTCACGTACACGATGCGGTCAGGCTGCATCCGGAGCATCGTCTCAAGGCATTTCTCATCGCAGCCCTTGCGCGGCGGATCGACCACGATCACATCCGGGTGACGCATCCCATCTGACACTCCTGTCACATCTCCCGTCGCATCATAATACTCCGGCAAAACCTCCTCTGCTTTTCCCACGAAGAACTGTGCGTTCGTGATCCCATTGAGCTCTGCATTCTGCTTCGCGTCCTCAATCGCCTGCGGAATGACCTCAACGCCATACACGCATTTCGCCTTGCGCGCCATGAACAGCGAAATCGTTCCGATGCCGCAGTACAGATCCCACACGGATTCCTGCCCTATCAGCCCCGCATATTCCACCGCCAGGCCGTACAGCTTCTGTGTCTGCACCGGATTCACCTGATAGAAGGATAATGGCGAGATCCGGAAGCTGATGTCACCGAGCCGATCCGTGATCGTATCGCTTCCCCACAGAGTGCGGAGCTTTTTGCCCATAATGACATTGGTATTTTCCGTATTGACATTAACCGACAGGCTTGTCATGTTTTCAATCCGGCTCAAAGTCGAAACCAGCTTCTCCTCGGCAGGCAGCTTTGTGCCGTTGATGATCACGCACACCATCAGCTCATCCGTGGCAAAGCCCTTCCGGATCAGGACATGACGCACCAGTCCTCTTCCTGTCGTCTCATCATAGGCGCTCACATGGTTTTCCCGCATATAATCAAGGATGGTTTCCAGGATCAGCTGATTCTCCTTCACACCGAGAGCACAGTCCGTATTGGCAATGATACTGTGGGTTCTGCCCGCATAGAAGCCTGCCACCGGATTTCCGTCTCTGTCTGTTCCGATCGGAAACTGTGCCTTGTTGCGGTAATGGAAGCTATCCTCCATCCCGACAATTGGCTCCATGATCCGATCGATCAGCGCAGGTTCAAAGCCGCCGATGCGGATCAGGTTGTTTCTCACCTTATCCTGTTTGAAACGCAGCTGCTCTCTGTAATCAAGCGCCTGGATCTGGCACCCACCGCACTGTCTGTGAAATGCGCACACGGGCTCTGTGCGAAAAGAAGAAGGTGTCATCACCTTCTCCAGTCTCGCGTAAGCATAATTCCTTTTTACCTTCGTGACACGTGCTTCCACTGTATCACCGATCAGGGCATCCTTAATGAAAAAAGGAAAACCGTTTATCTTGCCGATGCCTTCACCGTCCGCTCCCATGTCTTCCACAAAAACAACGATAATGTCATTTTTCTTATACTGTTCCATTCTCACTGCCTTTACTCAATAAAATGTTCCGCTCCGTCAATAGCAAGTCGTTTACCCGTCAAAAAAATTTTCACTCAAGATGCGTTGCCCTGAGATTGGAATCAAACAACCGATTGAAACCGAGCCAGTCGGTTGTTGTCGCACTGTTTAAAATCTCCGTGAAGGTCTGCATCTTCGCATCCGTATTGTCCGCAAAATTGAGTGCCACCGCCTCAACCAACGCAGGTTTCTTGGGCGAACCGAACTCATATTCTCCGTGATGTGCCAGGATGCAGTGCTTCAGCTCCCCTTCCAGTCCTTTGGGAAAGCCCGGGATTGTCCGCGCCTTCTCCCCGATCATCTCCGCTCCGATCACAATATGTCCGAGCAGCTGTCCCTCATCGGTATAGTCATTCTCCGGAAACAGTGACAACTCCCTCGTCTTGCCGATGTCATGGCAGATTGCCGCTGTGATCAGCAGATCCCTGTTCAGGACGGGGTAGGCGCTGCAGTAATAGTTACAAAGCTTTGTCACGCTGAGCGTATGCTCCAGCAGACCTCCGACAAAGCCATGGTGTACCGTCTTGGCTGCCGAAGATTTCCGGAAAATTTCCGCAAATTTCTGATCCTCCACAAAGAAGCTCTCGAGCAGCTTCTTCAGATAAGGATTCTCGAGAGATTTGATGAAACCAAGCAGTTCCTGATACATCTGATCGATGTTTTTGCTGCTCACGGGCAGATAATCCGCCGGATTATATTCTCCCTCACGACACAGACGCACACGCTTGATGTTTACCTGCAGCGCTCCGTTAAAGCTGGTCACCTCACCGTATACCTCTATGTAGTCAAGCGCCGAGAATTCCTCGATTCCCGCGCTGTTCGGATCCCATATCTTGGCATCGATGGTTCCTGTCCGATCCTGCAGTATCACATTCTCATAGGACTTCCCATTCTTTGTCACCGCGGACTGCTTGTGTTTGCACAGATAGATGTCAAATACTCTGTCTCCGTCTTTATAATCTTTGATCCATTTCATCGTTCTAAGTCTCCTCTTTTCCTGATAATTGCAAAACGTCTCCGCCGCATATAACTTCGGTTCCGCAATCCCGATCGTTTACTCCAGCCCCTCCCACACGATCTCGATCTGCATGGATTTATATTCCTCCTGCGTCTGCCGCATGACAGTCAGCGTTCCGTTATTTCCCGGAACCAGTTTCCTCAGCGCTTCAATATAATCCTGATAGGTTGTAATAGCTCTGCCATCCATCGCTACGATGACATCTCCGCTCTGGATCCCTGCGCTCATCGCAGGAGAGTCCATCACGATCTCCGTCACATACGTGCCATACGGCACATGCTGCTTCTCATGAGCGTCCACGGTCACATCCGTTCCATAGACACCCAGATACACCTGATTCTTTCCGTTGGAAAGCCGTTCTATCGTCTTCTTGAGCTCGGAGATACCGATCGCAGAGACCACATTGGCCATATCCTTACTGTTATAATTCTGATTAATTACACCGATAAGCTGTCCGTTTAAGTTCATCAGGATCCCTGTCGCCTTTTCACTGCCGTACATATCCGTAGTGATCAGCTTATATCGCGAGTCCACGGTATGAATCGCATTTCCGGTAGAAGTCACCATCCCATACATGACCGATCCCCCGGTTCCAACAGGACTGCCAAGCGCGATCACCGGACTACCGACCAGATCCGTTCCGTTCGAGCTGCCGAGCGTGACAATCTCGATCTCCTTCTGTGTCGCATCCGGAAGCTTCTTTTTCTCAACAGACAATACTGCCAGCCCGGTGATCGGATCCGCCTTTTTCACCAGTGCATCCGCATCTGTCCCGTCACAGAAAGTGACTTTGATCGACTCCACGGTATCAACCTTAGCCTTGTTCACCAGCACCAGATAGTCCCTACCGTTATCCGCAACAATGACACCCGATGTCTGCCCGCTGCTCTCATACGTATTGTCAAACCAGTCCATATCTGAGGTGACACCCGTCACGGTTACAAGTGACCGGGACATTTCCCCGGTCAGTTCCCGCAGCTTATCATAGGTTGCCTCCATCCGTTCCAGATCATCCCTGTCATCCAGATTACTGACGATCTCCTGCTTGATCTCCTCAATATCCGGCTCGTCTTTCAGTTCCTCGTCATCAAGCGCCATATCCTCCGGTGACATCTCCTGCGTCTCCTGTGGAAATGTGACATTCTGCGGCGGTGCTTCCGGGTACAGCCAATTACTGAGCAACGGCTCTAACAAAAGTACCGTAAGGCAGGCCACCAGGCCGAAGATCACCGCCATGGAAGCCGTGATGATCGTCCGCCTGATCAGTTTCTTTTTATTCAGAGGACGCTCTTTGATCCTCTCCTTCATGAAGTCAAAATCCTGACTTGTTTTCTTTTCTAAATCCTGATCTTTCTCTTCCATTTACCTATTCCCCTCGTTTTCTGTCCATGCAAAGTCACGCATAACAGCAACGTTTTCTCAGCTTTTTTAAGTATATCCGATTGCTTATCCGTTGTAAAGAAAGTTAGCTTATGTTATGATAAACGCATGACTCAGAAAGCATTACAAATATTGGAATTTCATAAGATAATCAATCATCTGACAGAGCTTGCATCCTCTGAACCGGGCAGGAAAAAATGTGCTTCCCTGAAGCCCTCCTGCCGGCTTGATGAGATCGATCAGGCACAGACGGAGACTGCGGATGCGCTGAACCGTATTTTCAAGAAAAGTCTGCCGTCCTTCAGCGGCTGCCGCGATCTGACCAGACTGATCAAAAATCTGGAGATCGGAAGCATTCTCTCATCAGAGGAACTTCTGCGCATCGCTTCTTTGTTGGAGTGTACCGGCCGTCTGAAGAGCTTCGGCCGCAGTGAACGCGAAGATGAAACTCCCGACTCTCTGGCAGAGCGTTTCTCCCTGCTCGCACCGATCACGCCTCTGCTGCAGGAGATCAGGAGGTGTATCATCGGGGAAGATGAATTTGCCGATGACGCCAGTCCCGGCCTGCACAAGGTGAGACGGAGCATCGTCACAACCGGCGAGCGCATTCACACACAGCTGAACAATATGGTAAACGGCTCTTACCGCACCTATCTGCAGGATGCGGTGATTACGATGCGTGACAACCGGTACTGCATCCCTGTCAAGGCAGAATATAAGGGACAAGTGCCCGGCATGATCCACGATCAGTCTGCCACCGGTTCCACGCTGTTCATCGAGCCTGCTGCCATTGTCGATCTGAATAATCAGCTCCGGGAACTGGCTCTGAAGGAGCAGGAAGAAATCCGGAAGATTCTGGCTGACCTGAGCGTGCAGGCAGCCGAGCACTGTGATTCCCTGCTCTCCAATCAACATATCCTGACCGAGCTTGACTTTATTTTTGCAAAAGCGGCACTGGCATTAGAGCAGAACGCCACACGTCCTGTATTCAACACGGAACACCGTATCAGGATCCGACAGGGACGCCATCCTCTCTTGGACAAGAAGAAAGTGGTTCCGATTGACATCCATCTGGGAGAAGATTTTGACCTGCTCATTGTTACCGGTCCCAACACCGGCGGCAAGACCGTTTCCTTAAAGACAGTCGGTCTTCTCACCCTGATGGGGCAGGCAGGGCTTCACATCCCGGCTGCTGACCGCTCCGAGTTATCGGTCTTTACGAATGTATTTGCAGATATCGGAGATGAGCAGAGTATTGAGCAGAGCCTCAGTACCTTCTCCTCCCACATGACGAGTATCGTCTATATTTTGAAACATGCCGATCCGGATTCCCTGTGTCTCTTTGATGAGCTCGGTGCCGGCACAGATCCCGAGGAAGGCGCGGCGCTTGCGATCTCCATTCTGGATCATCTGCACAGGCGGGGTATCCGCACTATGGCAACCACCCACTACAGTGAGCTGAAGGTGTATGCCCTGACTACGGACCATGTGGAAAATGCGTGCTGCGAGTTCGACGTGGAGACACTACGCCCTACTTACAAACTGTTGATCGGTATTCCCGGCAAGAGTAACGCCTTTGCAATCTCCTCACGGCTCGGTCTTCCCGATTATATCATCGAGTATGCCAAGGCCCAGATCACACAGGAGAAAGAGAGTTTTGAGGATCTGTTGTCCAGTCTGGAGCAGAGCCGCGTCACGATAGAAAAGGAACGTCAGGAAATCGCCGACTATAAGGAAGAGATCAAGTCCCTGAAGGAACAGCTCCAGTCAAAACAGCAGAAGTTGGAAGCCTCCCGCAGCAAAATCATGCAGGAAGCCAACGAACAGGCGCGGGAAATCCTGCAGGAAGCCAAGGATCTCGCCGACGAGACGATCCGCTCCTTCCAGAAAGCCGGTCCCGGCGCCTCGATGAAGGAACTGGAGAAAGCACGGCAGAAGGTGCGCGGCAAAATATCCGAGAAAAACGAAAAGCTCGCGTTGAAAAAGGACAGGGAAAAATCTCCTGCCACTGTTTTGAAGCCGGAACAGCTCCGCAAAGGTGACTCTGTAAAGGTGATCTCGATGGGCTTAAAGGGCATCGTGTCATCCCTGCCCGACAAAAAAGGAAATCTGTTTGTGCAGTGCGGAATTATCCGCTCCCAGGTAAATATCAATGATCTGGCTCTCGCCCCGGAGGCTGATGTGACTACTCCCACCATGAACCGCACCGGTTCCGGAAAGATTAAAATGTCAAAATCCCTTTCTGTTTCTCCCGAGATCAATCTGCTCGGAAAAACGGTTGACGAGGCTCTGGCACTGCTTGACAAATATCTGGACGACGCCTATCTGGCACATCTGCCGAGCGTCAGGATCGTGCACGGCAAAGGAACCGGTGCATTGCGAAGCGCCGTTCACAGCCAGCTGAAACGCATGAAAAATATTAAAGAATTCCGGCTGGGAGAGTTCGGAGAAGGTGACGCAGGTGTCACAATTGCAGTCTTTAAATAATAAGGAGAAATTCACATGGTTAACAAACAAAAAATTCTGATCGTGGATGATGACAACAATATCGCGGAACTCATCTCCCTCTATCTGACCAAGGAATGCTTCGAGACAATGATCGTAAATGACGGGGAGACAGTCCTGCCATCACTCGACAGTTTCCAGCCGAACCTGATCCTGTTAGATCTGATGCTTCCGGGAATGGACGGCTATCAGGTATGCCGTGAAGTCCGCGCCAAGTCATCGATCCCGATTATCATGCTCTCCGCCAAAGGCGAGATCTTTGACAAAGTGCTGGGGCTGGAGCTCGGCGCAGACGACTATATGGAGAAGCCTTTTGATTCCAAAGAGCTTGTCGCACGCGTAAAGGCTGTTCTGCGGCGCTACAAAGCCGTTCCCTCCGTGTCGGAATCACCCGATGTGAAATGCGTCGAATATCCGGACCTGATCATCAATCAGACAAACTATTCCGTGATCTATATGGGGAACTCCGTGGAAATGCCCCCGAAGGAACTGGAGTTGTTGTATTTCCTTGCTTCCTCACCCAATCATGTATTTACCAGAGAGCAGCTCTTAGACCAGATCTGGGGCTATGAATATGCCGGAGACACCAGAACTGTTGATGTGCATATCAAACGACTCAGAGAAAAGATCAAGGATCATGCTTCCTGGAAGATTTCCACCATATGGGGCATCGGTTACAAATTCGAGGTGAAGCAGTAATGAGGAAGACCCTCTATCTGAAATTCATACTGGCGTATCTGATCTTCGGCTTTTTTGGTTTCGTTGCGGTTGCCACCTTCGTATCCAGCATGACGATGGAGCATCTGCGCCGTGAAAAAGCGGACTCCCTCTACAAAGAGGCAACGCTTGTGGCAAACACCTACGCGTCCGACCTGTACAACAATAAAGCGTCCCTGGACGCTGTGAAGACACAGTTGGATGCGCTGGATGCATATCTGTCTTCCACGATCTGGATCATCAATCCCTCCGGACGCATCATTCTGGATTCCTCCTCCCCTGTGGATGTGGAGAATCCTGTCATCATCGAGAATTTTGATCCGACGATCACATCCGGTTCCTACTATACGGTTGGAAATTTCTTTGACACCTTTACGGAAGATACGCTCAGTGTATTTGCGCCGATTACCTCTTCCTACAAGGTCAACGGTTATGTGGTCATTCACATGCCTGTCAGCACGATCCAGAAATCAGCGGACAGCCTTCTGAATATCTCGTATATTCTGCTGATCATCATGTTCCTGCTGTCTCTGATCATCCTGATCTTTTTTACGGAGATGGTTTACATCCCTCTCCGCAAGATCACGTATGCGACAGAACAATATGCCAGCGGCAATATGCACTATGAATTTCAGGTGGATAGCGAAGATGAAATGGGATATCTGGCGGCTTCCCTGTCATACATGGCAAGCGAGATCGCAAAGAGCGAAGACAACCAGAAAAAATTTGTGGCAAATGTTTCACACGATTTCCGTTCTCCTCTGACCTCGATCAAAGGATATCTGGAAGCCATGCTAGACGGAACGATTCCGCCGGAAATGCACGAGAAATATCTCCAGGTCGTTCTAAACGAAACGGAACGTCTGACCAAGCTGACAAACGGACTGTTACAGTTAAACAACCTGAACACCAAGGGTATGGTTTTGAATAAAACGGATTTTGACGTGAACCAGATGATCCGCAACACAGCCGCTTCCTTCGAGGGCACATGCCGGCAGAAGATGATCGGCATTGAACTGGTGCTGACCGGTGAAGTGCTTCTCGTCCATGCGGATCTGGACAAGATCCAGCAGGTTCTGTACAATCTGCTCGACAATGCCATCAAGTTCAGCCATCACAATTCCGTGATCAAGATAGAGACTACCGAAAAGACAAACAAAGTGCTCGTCTCAGTAAAAGACAGCGGGATCGGTATTCCAAAGGAGAGTTTAAAGCTCATCTGGGATCGCTTCTACAAGACAGATCTGTCCCGCGGCAAGGACAAGAAAGGCACCGGCCTTGGTCTGTCGATCGTAAAGGAAATTATCCACTCTCATGAGGAAAATATCAATGTCGTCAGCACGGAAGGTGTCGGCACAGAATTCATATTCACATTACAAAAAGTAGAAGACGAAGAGGAGGACTGAAACGTCCTCCTCTTTTTATTCTTTCCTGTCAATATCCCATTTGTCATCATAGAATGCAAGCTGTTTCTTGCCACGTTCCTTTGCCTTATACACAGCCCTGTCGGCCGCCTTATAAAGCTTCTCAAAATTTGCTCCCTCCTCCGGGAAAATCGCAACACCAATACTTGCCGTCGCCGCATATTTTACATATTCACCAACCTCAAATTTCTGGAAGAAATTTTCCACCTTCTTTGCCTCTTTGTAAATATGTTCCTCCGTGTTGACATTCTTGACAAACACCATGAATTCATCTCCGCCGATACGCCCAACAATATCGGTCACACGGAACATCGGTGAGAGCTGTTTGCCCAGAGTGCGCAGCACCTCATCTCCAAAAGCATGCCCCATCGTATCATTGATCGTCTTAAAGTTATCAAGATCGATCAGGAACAGCATGGATTTTGATGTAGGATTATTTGCGATGAATTCGGTGATCTTGCGTTCCGTGGCAAGCTTGTTATTCAATCCTGTGAGCAGATCCGTATCCGCCTTATCTTCCAGCTCCTTTTTCGTATCATTACTGCGGATCCTTCCGATCACACTTGCAGAGATCAGGATAGCGACAAACAGCAGCAGCAATGCACCCAGCTGGAACAGAAGCCCACGCAATTCTCTCCTCTGATAATGAACCTGTTTGTCGATCAGATTCTGATTTACTCCCACCAGGAAGCGCCAATCGCTGACTCCGCTTGTCACAAAAACAAGCTGTCTCTTCTCTCCCTGAACATTGGCTGTTGCTGCTCCGTTAAAATCTCCTTTCATCCGGTTCTTTATTCTGCTGCTCATACCTTTATCGTAATTATCGAGTATGACAAAAAGATTCTCCCCTTTTAAGAAAGCGGAATCCGTTGTGCTGGCAGCAAGGATATTTCCCTCTCGATCCAACAGGGCATAAAAGGCGCCGACGATATCTTTCCACTCTCCGAATTCACTGGTAGAATAATACAAAAACATCTGTCCGGTTTCACCCTCATACATAATCGGAAGTACAATCAGTATTGCTGACTGTCCGGTAATTTCATCGTCTTTCAGATATGTATATCCGTTTGGCTCTGCACAGGCTTCTTCATAATAGGAAAGAGAAGTAAGATCAAACATCCTTCCCTGACTGTCCACAGCATTCCCACTCTGATTTGCACAGCAGACCAGATAAGCATCGGTTGTTTCTGTGAGCGTTTTGGAGATACGCTTTGCATAGTCAGCGTCATAGTATTCTCTCTGACTGAGCAGCGAAGCCATCGGTCTGCCGGTACTCTCAACCGCTGTGACCTTTGCAGCAAAAGATTCCGCAAGGATCTGCGCCTTATATTGGAAAGTCGCAGAGGCATCCTCACGTGCCCGTTCAATACTGTTCAAATAAAAATTTGCAACGATGATAATGACAATTACCATCAGTACGGTTGCCATAATGACCCATCTGGCAACAACTGTTTTCTCCTGTTTTCTCATTCTGATTCCTTCCAGTGCAGCCTATGCAGTTCCCCCGCTCTCTGCATGCTTTGAAAATCATTCTGCCGCAGCGCTTCATACAGCACGATCGCCACAGAATTCGACAGATTTAATGAGCGGATACTACTGAGCATAGGAATGCGGATACAATGTTCCTCATTTGCCACCAGTATCTCTTCCGGAATTCCGGCACTCTCCTTGCCAAACATGATGTAATCGTCCGGGCCGAAGGATACTTCACTGTACACCTTTTTCGCTTTTGTTGTTGCAAACCATATCTTTGCACCGGGATTCTGATCCAGAAAATCCTGATAATTGATATATCTGGTCATTTCCAAATGCTCCCAGTAATCCATTCCCGCCCGCCGGATGGATTTCTCATCCAGCCGGAACCCGAGCGGTTCGATCAAGTGCAGGCGGGTACCTGTGGCCACACAGGTCCGCCCGATATTTCCTGTATTTGCCGGAATCTCCGGCTGATGTAACACAATGTTCATGACTTGTTCCCGTCTGCTTTTGCCTTACGCTTTCTTTTCTTCCCGAAGTCTGCTGATAAAGTGATTCAGCTTGCCGATCGCCAGTTTGAGATTCTCCAGGGAATACGCATAGGAAATACGCAGGAATCCCTCGCCGCTGTCGCCAAATGCGGTTCCCGGCACCACCGCCACCTTCTCCTCTTCCAGAAATCTTGTGGCAAATTCCTCACTGGTCATGCCAAATTCCTTAATGCACGGGAATACATAGAATGCTCCATAGGGTTCAAAACACTCAAGTCCCATTTCCTTAAATGCATGCATCAGATACCGGCGGCGCTGATTATAAGCCTCCCGCATCTGCTTCACATCCTCGTCACCGTTCTTTAACGCCTCAACGGCCGCATACTGGCTCGTTGTCGGTGCACACATAATCGCGAACTGATGGATCTTGGTCATCTGTGCGATGATCTCCTTCGGCCCACACGCATATCCCAGACGCCACCCCGTCATAGCATACGCCTTGGAAAAGCCGTTGATCAGAACTGTTCTCTCCTGCATGCCCGGAATACATGTGATCGACACATGATCCCCTTTGTATGTAAGCTCCGAATAGATCTCGTCAGATATGACAAATATGTCATTTTCTATGATAACCTCGGCAATCTCCTCCAGATCCTTTCTCTCCATAATCGCACCCGTAGGATTGTTCGGGAAAGGGAGGATCAATACCTTGGTTTTATCCGTGATCGCATCCCTTAACTCCTGTGCCGTCAATCGGAACTCGTTCTCGGCCTTCAGGTTGATGATCACCGGCACGGCATCGGTGAGCACCGCACACGGCTCATACGATACATAACTGGGCTGCGGGATCAGAACCTCCTCACCCGGATTGATCATGGCACGCAGCGCGATGTCGATCGCCTCCGAACCGCCTACCGTTACCAGAACCTCATCCTGATAATGATACTTCACACCGACCCTGCGTTCCAGATAATTGCAAATCTCAATCTTTAAATCCTTCAACCCCGAATTGGAGGTATAAAAGGTTCGTCCCTTCTCCAGGGAATAAATGCCCTCATCCCGGATATGCCACGGCGTATCAAAATCGGGTTCCCCGACACCGAGCGAGATCGCATCTTCCATCTCACTCACAATGTCAAAAAATTTTCGGATTCCGGAGGGCTTGATCGTTACGACTTTATCAGATAATGGATTTCTCATGGTGTAACCTTCTCCCTCGTATCTTCATATTTTTTGGTGAGGATCGTGCCGTGATCCTTGTATTTCTTGAGTATAAAGTGAGTTGCCGTACTCAGAACGGATTCCTGTGTGGAAAGCTTATCCGATACGAATTTTGACACTTCACGCAATGTCTTGCCGTCCAGGATCACAAGCAGATCATACGCTCCGGAAATCAGATAAACGGAACGCACTTCCGGATATTTGTAGATCCGCTCTGCGATGTTATCAAAGCCCTGTCCTCTCTGGGGAGTCACACGGACCTCGATCAGCGCTTCTACCTTCTCAATGGATGTTTTCTCCCAGTCAATCAATGTATGATAGCCGCAAATGATACCTTCCGCCTCCATGGCTGCCAACTCATTTACGACATCGATTTCCTCCACTCCGAGGATCACAGCCAGCTCCTTCAGATCGATCCGGCTGTTCTTTTCAATAATGCTAAGTATCTGTTCTCTCATGGTTTTCACTCCTTATGATATGAAATAGCTTTATATAATTCGTCTGATTTTGGCGGCTCCAGGAAACGCTTCTCGTCATCATTTATGACAATCCTGTCATTCCCTTCCCGTATCCAACCGATCACGGCTGCGGGAATTCCTTCTTTCTCCAGATTTCTCACCAGTTCCAGACCATCATCCGTAACCATCAGAAGGCTTCCGCTGGAAATCAGCTCATAGGGATTGAGTTCAAAGAACTCGCAGATCTCTATCGTCTCCTGTCTGATGGGAATTTTCTTCAGATCGATTTCAAGTCCAACGCCTGTGCTTTCCGCAATCTCCCAGAGTGCACCAAAGATGCCTCCCTCTGTTACATCATGCATTGCAGTGACGCCGGACTTCACGGCGGTAGCGGCCTCCGGTACGATGGACAGGAAGCGGTCAAACGCTTTTGCCTCATCTATAATGTAAGAAGGATATTTTGATAAGAGCTCCTTCTCATGTTCCTTTGCCAGGATCGAAGTTCCTTCCAGCCCCGCCCACTTGGACATTACCACTGCCTGCCCGGGACGGGCTCCTCTCGTGGTGACCACTTTGTCACGTTTCGCCTTGCCCACTCCCGTAACCGTCAGGATCGGGCGGTTTACCGCTCCGGTAATCTCCGTATGTCCGCCGGCGATCTGGATGTGCATGGCAGCACATGTCTCCTCCATCTGGCAGACCATCTCCCGGATCTGCTGCTCCTCTGTCGATTCCGGCAGCAGCGCTGACACAAATAACGCCACCGGCTCCGCTCCCGAGGAGGCGAGGTCATTGGCCGTCACATGCACCGCCAACCTGCCGATATCCGCCGTTGCACCGGTGATCGGATCGGTGGACACCACAAAAACCTCGTCCTCTGCAAGCGCCAAAATGGCGCAGTCTTCCCCTACACCTGCGCCAATCAATACTTCTTCCCTTGTTGTCTTAATTTGTTTCAGCACGGATCGCTTCAATACGTTCTCCGGTATCTTGCCAACCTTCATGCCATTCCCCTGCCTGTTCCCGGTATCTCTTGTAAAAGATTACTCCGCTGTCATGTAATTGCCGGTTGCTTCCGCGGTTATTGTCGCGCTGCTGTCTGATCTCCGGTTCTTTCTACAGTTACTGTCCTGCTGCCGCCCCCGGATCGGCCGTCACGGGCGCTGTCTCTGTCGGCACCTGCGGTAAAAGCTGACCGCCCAGCGTCATATCTCCCGCTTTTAAGGAAGCCGCCACACTCTTTACATAGTCGATGTTGTTGGTGGCAATCGCCGCCTGGATCAGATTTGCCGCTATCGGATCTGAAGTCGCCGTTCCTACCGTGGCAATCCTCGGCACCATCTTGTAGCTGCTCTGATTGATGGGCTCTCTGCTGACTTCCTGTCCGTTTTCCTTCACAATCTTCCAAAGCTTTGCATTTCTTCCCGTATGAGCGCTCTGTACTTTGACAAACCCTACCGGCTGACTGCCGTCAGCAACGATCTGCTCCGTGTCTGCCCTTGTCTCCGAGAGAATCTCACTCTCAAAGGAAACGCTTCTGGAGGGATCTCTCGTCTCCACTCCGTATATGTTAAATGTAATCTGTTTATCATGCGTATACCCTTCAATATAGATCGGGTAATCCAGGTTATTCCTGAATTTGAAATCCTTGCCTGCGGACTCGGCGATCGCCGCGTCTGCGGAAGGCTGTACATAACTTACTTCCATCGAGTGATTGTGGCGCTCCACAACCTCAAGCTCCGACAACAATACCGCATTATAAAGCGTTGTGGACACCTGACAGATACCGCCGCCAAGACTCTCCACCACCATACCGTTGAGGTAAGAACCCGCGAGATGATAACCGTTCTCCTCCGAGAAAGGACTCACCGTCTCATACGCAGAAAATTCTTCTCCGGGAAGCAGTGTCGTGCCATTGATCAGACTGCAGCCGTTTGCCACATTTGCACTTCGGTCCGCCCCCGAGGTCTTATAGCTGGTCGTAAAGGTTCCGAGTACATCCTTCACTTTCTGAAGGTCCTCCGTCTTTCCCTTCGGCTCGTCGATCGTCACGACAAGGTCAAGCTGCGCCGACTGGTGATTCCATCCATTCTGCAGGAACTGGTTCAGCTGTGCAACAGAAGCTTCCACATCCACTTTTTCACCGGTCTGGCCGCCCTCTACGATAAAGGCGCCGCCCTCTCTGCGCAGGGACGCATCCTTTGCTTCTTTATCAAAAGGACTGCATTTCTCCTCCAGAACTGAATGGATCGCCTTGTCATCAAAACCGAGCTCAATATCATAGGTAAGCGTCTGATGCTCCAGATCCGCCAACTCCTTATATCGTTTGACAATATTTCCCTCTTTGCCGAGAGAAAATGCTTCCTCCACGATCTCCGGATTTTTCCAGGTGATTCCCAGCTCTCCCGTCGTCACTTCCACCGTATTATCCTCAACCGCATGAAGCGTGATCGGGATATCCTTCAAACTGTCGACATAGGACTCAACAGCCTCTTTTGCTTCCTGTTTTGTCATTCCCGCGACATCCATATCCCCGATATAGATTCCCGCATGGATGATGTCATTGTTCCCTTTTGCCATCGTCACTGCCCTGCACATAAGCAGACCGGCGGCCATCAGCACAATGCCTACAATCGCTCCAACTGATTTTTTCATTTTATCTCCTCACAAGTACGCCCGTACCACTCTTTTATTATGCAAAAAAATATGATAAAGTAGGTAATATCATCGCGATCACAAGCAGTATGATGATAATGGATGATATGATCTTTGTCGTTTTCTTATTAAACATAACTGTCACCTCGTTGAAAGGTTATTATATATGAATTTACTGTTTTTAGCAAGTTTTATCCTGTTCCTGATCTGGTTTACCGTCCGGATGCATGTACAAAAGAAAAAAGAGAAAAATTTCAATGCCGACTTCTGGAAAAGAGAAGCGGAAGCGAATGCCGTACGCCGTAAACCTCTGGATCAGCTTCATTATATCACAATTCCGCTTTCCGGTCTCCCCCTGGATGATTCCGATTCAGAAGAAATCCGGGAATGCGTCCGCACCATACGGGAACTTTCCGACCAAAGAATCGTGAATCTGAACGGTATCTCCAATACGGATTTAAAGCTTACTTACGGTGCACCCAATCTCCCGCTTCTATCGGAGTACGATGAAAACTTTACGCTTTTGATCAGTACCCTTCAGAAATGGGCGTCTCTTTTGTATGATGCCGGACAGACAGCGGAAGCACAGACCGTTCTGGAGTTTGCTGTCAATGCGGGTACGGATATCAGCAATTCCTATAAGCTCTTGGCTTCTATCTACCGTGAGCATCGGGAAGAAGAGAAGATTCGCAGTCTGATCGGGAGCGCTTCGGAACTCTCCTCGCCGATGAAGGATATCATCGTCCGTACTTTGCAAGAATCCTGTCCGTAAGTCTGCTGACTTCATTCTTTGTCATGCTCTGAATTTCCACGTCTATTACAAGCTTATGCTTCTCGATCAGCTCTGATAACCTCTTTTTTTGTTTATCGGAAGCCGGCGCCTCTTTTTTGACCTTGTAGAGTAACTGTTTCGGCTCAAAATCCCGCCGGTTGTCCTCATTGAGAAACTGTTCTTTGATTTTCCCATACAACAGATGCGCAGCCCTTGCATCCTCCATAGCCCTGTGCGCCTGCTGGGGAATCCGGTAATGCAGGCACATATCTTCCAGCCGTTTGCTGGGAAGCTCCGGAAGATACTTGCGCGAAAGCGCCAGCGTATCGATCCCGCTTTTTTCAAACGGAAGCTTATGATTAACCATCGCCCGCTTCAGGAATGAATAGTCAAACAGAATCCGGTGTCCCAGCAGAGGCAGATCTTCCATAAATCCCGACAGAGGTTCCAACACATCCCCTATTTCAGGTGCATCCTCAAGCTCCTGCTGACAGATTCCCGTAATCCCGGTAATGCGCTCCGGCAATTCCATGCGCGGATTGATCAGTGTCGAGAAACTGTCTGCTGCCTCTCCGTCTATCACCTTTACCGCGCCGATCTCTATGATGCGGTCTTCCTTTGGCTTAAGCCCCGTCATCTCCAGATCCAGCGCCACATAACTGTCTGCCATCTTATCCCTCCCCGACTATATGCAGCGCCGCATTATGATCAAGCGGACTGCGGTTCTCGTAAGAAAATCGGACGATTGTCGGTTTATGACACGCACGTCGCATTTCTTCCGCATCATTTTCCCACACACGATAAGTAAAGACCTCCAAATGATCTGTCTTGCGGAAGTCAGGTCGCTCCTCCGCCTGACGGAGCGCCTGTCTGTAAGGCGACAGGTCCGGCGCAAAAGAAGGACGGCTCTTACATTTTTCCCTCAGATACATATCACAGGTCAGAAGTTCCCTGTATAATGCCTCCTTCTCCGGACTCTCCTCAGATACAAACCGAAGCAGGATCTCGTACCGGTATGCGCGGGAAGGACTGTTGCTGAAATACCCCTTATCTTCATAATACTGTGCCAGACGTTCATACATCCGAAACGGGCTGTCATATTCCCGTTCCAGAACAGCCAGTGTATGTGTAAACTGGCCACTGTTATAGTACAGCTCCACCATCTCTTCGATCTGTTTCAGCTTCTGCACCTTATCATAGGGGAGCCATCTTGAGTATAACACCTCATAGGGCGGCTCGGAGCGGTAAATTATCCCATACTCAGATGCCTTCTCGTGCATGTGGGAACCCTTCAGAACCTTCAGGAACCCAAGCTGCAGCTGACTCGGCTTCATCGCGTAGACTTCATCAAAGGATCTGCCGAAAGAATCATAATCTTCAAAAGGAAGTCCCGCGATCAGATCAAGATGGATATGAATATTCCTTCCCTCACGGATGCGCTCCACCACATACCGCAACCGTTCCACATCCATGGTCCGGTGAATCTCCCGGAGCGTTTCCGGGTTTGTCGACTGCACGCCGATCTCCATCTGTACCAGTCCCGGACGCATTGCATGTAACAGTTTTAGTTCTTCTTCGTTGATGATATCCGCTGCGATCTCAAAATGAAAATTTGTGACGCCATTGTCATGATCTAGAAGAAATCTCCAGATCTCCATCGCATGTTCATGGCTGCAGTTGAACGTCCTGTCCACAAACTTCACCTGCGGCACCTTTTTCTCCAGGAAAAAGGAAAGTTCACGCTTTACCAGATCCGGTGACCGGAACCGCACGGTCTTATCAATGGAAGAAAGACAATAGCTGCACCGGTAAGGACACCCTCTGCTTGACTCGTAGTAAATGATCCTGTTCTGAAAAGGATTTGCGACGGATGTGTCATTTCCTGTATTTTGACAACAACCGGTTTTCTCATATTCCTCATAAAAGAACGGAATTTTATCGAGATCCGTCAGTTCCCTCGCCGCCGTCATCCCGTCATGCAGGCACAGCCCGCGGATCTCCGGGAGTGCCGGTTCTCCCTCGCAGTAATGACGCATCAGTTCCAGAAACGTCTCCTCGCCCTCGCCCACCATGATTCCCGTAAGCTGTGGGAAATCATGCATTACCTGCTCCGCGTCATAAGACACCTCCGGTCCTCCCAGCCACAATTCCGTGTCCGGCAGGATCTTCGGAAGCTCCGCCAAGAGTTCCCGTATCTCACGAAAATTCCAGATATAACAGGAAAAAGCAATCGCTTCCGGAGCCTGTCTGTACAAGTCCGCAAGAATTGCTTCTGTCCGATTGTTGATCGTATATTCCGCGATTTCGATCTGATCCCCATACCGCGATGCATAAGCCTTCAGGCTATACACCGCGGGATTGGAATGGATATATTTCGCGTTGACCGCAGTCAATAACATTTTCATAGCAGGATTCCTTTTTGACCCTTCTCCAAATTATGACAGGATTGTCAGGAATCTCCGGAAAGCTTCCTTTCCGGCTTCATCTCTCTTAAATACACCGGCGTCCTCAAGCACCTGACTGAACACAATACCGATCTCCGTCTGCAGAATGGTGTGAATATTTTCTGCATGGATCTCCTTATATTTCGGCAGGATCTCCTCCACCCAGTCCGCATGCTTCTCAAGCATTTCATCTGCGCGGATGTCTTTATGATTCAGAATGGCGTCCGCCAAAAGTTCCATTTCTGATTTCAGTCTGGAGGGAAGGATTGCCAGCCCCAGCACTTCGATCAGACCGATATTTTCTTTCTTAATATGATGAAGGTTGGCATGAGGATGATACACACCAAGCGGATGCTCCTCCGTAGTGATATTGTTCCTCAGCACCAGATTCATCAGATACTTTCCGTCCTGCATCCGTGCGATCGGTGTGATCGTATTGTGAGGCTCGCCGTCCGTCTCGGCATAGATAAATGCTGCCTCGTCCGTATAGCCTCTCCACTTCTCCAGAATCAGATCACACAGTGCGATTACCCGGTTCCTGTCCTTACCCTGTAAGCGTATCACAGACATGGGCCATTTTACAATACCCGCCTCAACATCTTCGAACCCTTTCACCGAGAAAGTCTCCTCGACAGGCGCCCTGTCCATGGCAAACTCGTAATTTCCGCCCTGAAAATGGTCATGACTCAGGATCGAACCTCCCACGATCGGCAGATCGGCATTGGAGCCCACAAAGTAATGCGGGAACTGTTCCACAAAATCAAACAGTTTACAGAAAGTATTGTGTTCGATCTTCATCGGAATGTGTTTGCTGTTAAACACAATGCAGTGCTCATTGTAATACACGTACGGAGAATACTGCATATTCCAGTCGCTGTCCTGTATCGTCACCGGAATGATACGGTGATTCTGTCTCGCCGGATGATTCACCCTGCCGGCATACCCCACATTTTCCTTACATAAGAGACATTTCGGATAACCGCTCTGCTTTGCCTTCTTTGCCGCTGCGATCGCTCTCGGATCCTTCTCCGGTTTGGACAGATTAATCGTGATATCCAGCGTCCCGTACTCCGTATCAGCCGTCCACTTCATATCCTTTGCGATGCGATAACGTCTGATATAATCCGTATCCTGACTGAATTTGTAATAATAGTCGGTAGCCTCCTTCGGCGACTTCTCGTAAAGACTCCTGAAGGTTCGGATCACCTGACTCGGCATGGGTGTCAGACACCCCATAAGCTTCGTGTCAAACAGATCCCTGTGTACGATGCTGTCCTCGATTAGCTTCTGCTCCACCGCATAATCCAGTATCTCTTTTAAAATATTCTCAAGGTCTCCGGTCTTTACGCTGACATCCTTGTCACATTCCAATTCGTCCATACCCAGCACTTCCAGAAGTCTGTTTTGAACGCAGATTTTGTCCTCCTTCTCTATCAGACCTGTAACCACACCATATTCCGCTAATTTAACGATTGCTTCCTGAATCATTTCCTCTTCCCCGCAAATGTAACTGTTCAGTATCTTCACAGTCACATACAAAATCCATTTAAAACATCCCGACAGTTACAGTTTAGAAGGACCGGCGCCGATCTCCACCACATAGAAATCCGCCGTCTTGCCTGTTCTTGCTTTGTAAGCGCTGCCCACCTTCTCTATAAAAGTATCCACCGCATCATTTTTCACGATGCTTACCGTACAGCCTCCAAAACCGCCTCCGGTGATACGGGAACCGACCACTCCGTCGATCTTCCATGCCTCCTCGACCAGCACATCGATCTCATCACACGATACCGCATAGTCATCACGCAGCGATACATGGGACTCGTTCATCAGCTTTCCGAACAGCGCGATATCGTTATTTTTCAATGCTTCCACCGCACGTATCGTTCTCTGGTTCTCATAGACTGCATGCTTTGCCCTCTTGGCGCATGTCTCATCCTTGATCGCACCTTTGTGCGCCTCAAACTCCTCGATGGACAGATCACCCAGCGTCTTGACATCGATCACGCTCTGCAGATCCTTTAATGCCGCCTCACTCTCAGCCCTGCGGGTATTGTAATCGGAACCGACCAGACTGTGCTTCACATTGCTGTTTGTGACCATCACCTTTGCATCGGCCAGCACCAGCGGAGCATATTCGTATTTTAAGGTAGCTGTGTCAAGGAAGATCGCATTATCCTTCTTGCCCATTGCAGAAGCGAACTGATCCATGATACCGCAATTCATTCCGTTAAACTGATTCTCGGAATACTGTCCGATCAGCGCGATATCCACATTAGAAACATCAAAGCCGAACTGATCCTTGAGCATATAACCGGTCACCACCTCCAGCGAAGCGGAAGAGGAAAGACCGGAGCCGTTGGGGATATTGCCGTAGAGTACGATATCCAGACCACAATCCGGATTCATACCCTTCCCCTGAAATGCCCAGATCACTCCCTTGGGATAGTTCGTCCATCCTGCAGACTCCTCAGGCTTAATGTCATCGATTGAGGATTCCAAAATGCCCAGATCTTCAAAATTCATCGAATAGAACGTCAGCTTCCTGTCCCCGCGTTTCCTCGCCGCCATGTATGTACCGATCGTCAGTGCGCAGGGAAAAACGTGACCGCCGTTATAATCCGTATGTTCACCGATCATATTCACACGTCCCGGCGCAAAATATACGGAGACTCCCTCTGTGTTTCCGTGTAACTCACCAAATTTCTGCAATACCTTTTCCTTCATACCCTTCTCCTTTTTATGTGCAGATGTCTGCCCTCTTTTTTCATTGCTGACTTTTGTTGTTTCAAAATCGTGACACTTACAATGCTTTATACTCTTATCTTACACATTTGCTGACTTTTGCGATAGATGTGTTTGTTGTTTGTACCTGTCAAAATGTTAGATTATTGTGACTCCTCAGGACCTTTGCAGTCACATGCGAAAATGCATTTTACCGAAAAGCTTACTGGTTTAATTCCCGGATCTGACGGATAAAACTTTCGATCTGCAGAAGCTGTTCCCTGTTGTGGCGGGTCTCCCCCTTCTTCATCTCTCTGCGATAAGCGGTGGGAGACATTCCTTTCATCTGCCGAAATGCTTTTGTAAACACCAGTGCATCATTGTAGCCACAGGAGAGCGCAATGCTCTCAACCGGAATGTCTGTCGTTTGCAGAAGTTCTGCCGCTCTCGTGATGCGGTACGTGGACAGGAATTTCTGAGGAGACATATTCAGGGAATTCTCAAACAGCGTATACAGATAACTTCTGTTCACACAGACAAAGTCGGCCACATCCGTAACCTTGATCGGATTGCAGTAATTACTCTGAATGAAATTTACCGCTTTGCGGACATAGGCATTCGCACGATCCTCCTCGTCCGCCTCCCGCGCGGAGACTCCGGAAGCGATCAGAGACAGAAATACCGCCAGTTCCCCGTTCCTGCGCAGATCATTTGCCACCCCCGAGGTATTGTGTTCCATCATATTGCGAACGCATGCATACAATTCATCCTGTTTCTCCGAAGAAAAAACCGGATGCTTTCTGGAAAGCCCCAGCTTTTCCATATATTCCTTTGCCGCGCTTCCCCCAAAGCCGACCCAGACATATGTCCACGGATCTTTCTCATCTGCCTGATAAAACGCCAGTTCCCCCGGCTCGATCAGGAATCCGTGCCCTGCCTCCAGGAAATATTCTTTATTGCTGGTCGAGAAAATTCCTTTTTGGTTAAGGAAAAAATGAAGGAGGAAATGGGGTTTGAGAGCCGGTCCGAAGCTGTGGAGCGGCTCCGTCTTGGAGCAGCCGCAACAGCTTAAGGACAAACTCCCCGTCTGCTCCTCTGCGAATTCCAGTTTATACGCATTCTCCATAAGCCCCTCTTTTACTGGATCATATCATCCAGATCATCCGCATTGATGTTCAGCGTATTGACGGTTCTCCTCTTGATCCGTTCCTCATCTGAGGTCTTCACCAGATAATCCCGGATCTTCTCACCATTCCGGATATGCTTTAATTCCAATGTCGGATCTGTCGTATCTCCGGTATAACAGATGATCGTGGAAAGACCAAACATCCTCTCCATGAGGCTCTTTGTCAAAGTCACGTCCTGAATCTTATACAGATAGCAGCTGTCTTCCTTGAGCGAAAACAATCCCTCTTTCTTCTTCAAAAGCTCTTCATTGATGGAATACGTGGTAAATGTCCACGGCAGTCCAAAAAACAGTGTTCTCTTCTTTTCTACAAATTGGTCCATTTTATTGCCTCCTTTTAATAAAATTGATTTATAGGTTTCCCATCAGCGGATCAATAACTCCGCCACATACACTACCACACAGGAGCCGATCGCCACGCGGAACAGATTGCCGTCCACATATGCGAGCACAAGCCCCGTGATAAACCCTGCCCACCCGGACACCGGACTGCCGGTTGCTGAGACGATCGCCGGGAACGTCATAACCGCCAGCGTCACATAGGGAACATAGTACAGGAACGAGCGCAGAAATCTGCTGTTAATATCTTTCCGGATCAACGTCATGGGAAGCACACGAATCAGATAGATCGTCGCAGCCGCCACCGCAAAATAAATCACAGTATTATTCTCCATGAGCTTCTCCCTCCTCTCCTTCCACAGGGCGGATCAGCGCCGCCACTGCCGAGATCACTACCGTCAGCAGGATGATCCGCATGCCGGAAGATATGGCACTCAGCCACGGCACCACAGTGAATATACAACTTAAGATCATGGAGATCATCACAATCCCCGCCACAAACTTATTTTTCCTCGATTCCGGTATGATAATGGCGAGAAACATCCCGTAAAGTGCCACTCCGAGCGCATTCTCCACACTTTTCGGAAGGATCGCGCCGACGGAAGCGCCCAGGAATGCACCCAGTGTCCATCCCGGCACAGAAATGGAGATCGCACCATAATTATAAAAAGGATTCAGCCTGCCGTCCACAGAAACTGCAATTCCAAAGATCTCATCTGTGATTCCGTACGACATTGCCATCCTGTGCAGGATCCCTGTTTCCGGCTTCAGCTTCTGCGAGAGGGCGCACGACATGAGCAGATATCTCAGATTGACGATCAGAGTTGTCACTGCCATCTGCAGATACCCTCCTCCCGTGGCAATGACTGTCATCGCCGCAAACTGTCCTGCCGATGCCACCATCAGAGCCGACATGGCGCCCGCCTGAAGCGGCGTCATCCCGATCTTTTTGGCCGTGATGCCAAGCGCAAAAGCCACTGCAAAATATCCCATCCCGATGGGAAATCCGTCTTTTATGCCCTTCACATACCACTTTAAATTTTCGTTTCCTGTGTTCATCTTTTTTCCCCTAATCTGTACTGTCAGGCGGTCTGTCCAAATTCTATCAAAAAAACACAGAGGAGCAAATCTGTCTCCTCTGTGAATCTTATTCCTATCACATTATGATTGCCGCCTCTTGCCATTATAACGCTTAAAAGGCTTTTGTGCATCATCTTTTTATCAATAAAACCGCTACGTCATTTACATTTGTGCCGGTAGCGCCCGTAATGATCAGCCCGCCGGTTTTCTGCAGTGCATGGTACGCATCATTATCCTGCAGCACGGCAAATACAGAAAGGTTTTGTTCCTCCAGTTTGCTCTTCGTATAGCCGTCGCTGTAACCTCCCGCTGCATCCGTGGGACCGTCCGTTCCATCACTTCCGATACTGAACACAGCCGTACCTGTAAGCCCTGCAATTCCCTCGGCGGCAGCCAGCGCCAGTTCCTGATTGCGACCGCCTTTTCCTTTTCCGGTCAGATGAACCACGGTCTCCCCGCCTGCAATAAATGCAAGACTCTTCGTCGTATTCCGATGTGTCTTTGCGATGGCTGCCATAAAAGCACCCGCCTCTCTGGCAACACAATTCAACTGATCCGTCAGGATGATTGGCTCATAACCCAACTTTTCACACGCAGCTGCGGCAGCCTTACACAGGTTCGTCACACTGCCGGTAATCTGCGTCTCCACATTATGCAGTTCCGTCGGTGTCTCCTGCCGAAGCAGTTCCCGTGCGTCGCTGCTCAGCCGCAGATTATATTTCTCTGCGATTGCAACTGCTTCCTGACAGGTGGAGCTGTCCGGATAGGCCGGACCGGAAGCAATCATATCAAGCGGATCGCCCAAAATATCACTCAGAACAACACTGAACACCTTCGCCGGTTCACATGCCAGCGCAAAGCGCCCTCCCTTCACTGCCGAAAGCCGCTTACGGACCGTATTCATCTCCACGATATCCGCCCCACACGCCAGAAACTGTTCCGTGATATCAGTCAGTTCTTCCGCCGGGATCAATGGTTTTTCAAACAATGCCGATCCACCGCCCGACAGCAAAAACACAACCGTATCACCTTCTCCCGCCTGCGCCACCAGATCAAGCGCCGCCTGCGTCGCCCTGAAAGAATTCGCATCTGGTACCGGATGCCCCGCTTCAAAACACTGCGTTTTGGGGATTTCACCCTTTACGTGATCATATTTTGTCACGACGATGCCTGCCTCAAGCCTGTCCTTCAGAATATCTGCGGCAGCCTTACCCATCTGCCATGCGGCTTTTCCGGCAGCCACCATATATATTTTCCCATCACCAAAGTCTTTCCCCTGCAGCGCCTTTGCTACCGCCTCATCGGGCAACACTGCCTGAATTGACAATTTGATAATCTGATCTGCATCCTCACGAAGTCTCATGTTTATCTCCCCACTGCCAGCAAAAGTCGGATCTAACTAATGGATGAAAAGGGACAGTACGAAGATTCCTGCCATAGCGCAGATACCTTCTACCAATGTTGCCATGGTCTGTGTCTTATATCCCTGATCCGGAGTCATACCACCAAAGTTAGATACCACCCAGAAGTAGGAATCGTTTGCATGAGATACTGTCATAGCGCCTGCTCCGATTGCCATTACACAGAGTGCTGTCATCGGTACGGAAGCCATTCCCAGAGGCGCCAGAAGAGGAGCCATGATACCTGCCGTCGTGGTAATTGCCACGGTGGAGGATCCCTGTGCTGTCTTCAGGATTGCAGCCAGCAGGAACGGGAAGAAGATACCAATCGTCTGCAGCGTCGCTGCATTGTCCGTGATAAACGCTACGATGCTTGTGGATGCGATCACCTTGCCAAGCACACCGCCTGCTGCCGTTACGAACAGGATCGGTCCAACTGTCTTGAGTGTTTCGTTTGTCAGATCATAAAGCTTGTCTGCCTTGCCATTCTGTACCAGCAGGATGATACCGAAAATAACACCTACTGCCAGAGCGATGATCGGAGTGCCAAGGAAACTACATGCCGTAGCCAGCGCGCCGGACCATTTCAGAATAGAAGAAACATTGGAAAGAGCCATCAGAAGGATCGGCACAATGATCGGAGCCAGACTCATGAATCCGCTGGGCAGCTTACCAAAGGATGCTACCAGCTCCTCATAACTCTGAACCACTTCGCCTTCATTTACGCTATCAGCCTCATCATTGGCCTTAATCTTTCCACCGATATATTTAGCATAGAAGTATGCGCCTGCCAGTGCCGGGATCGATACGATCGCGCCCAGTCCCATAACCAGGAGCAGATGCTCTCCGACGCCCATCGTATTCGCTGCTGCGATCGGACCCGGTGTCGGCGGAATAAATACGTGGGATGCATACAGACCTGCCGACAGACATACTGTCATGGCTACCGAGGACGTCCCTGTCTTCTTTACCATTGCCTTACGGATCGGATTGAGTACTACGAAACCGGAGTCGCAGAATACCGGGATAGATACTACCCAGCCCATCAGCTCGATTGCCAGCTCGGGATGTTTCGGACCAACCAGATTGACAACGATATCAGCCAGCTTCAACGCTGCTCCGGTTGCCTCGAGAAACGTACCGATCATCGCACCGAAGATAATTACGATACCGATACTGGTAAATGTGGAAGAAAAGCCGGCACCGATAACGGTTGCGATACCGTTAATGGTGTTTCCGTCAGCATCTGTCGTATTCGCCCACGGAATACCTCCGATCAATCCAAGCACCATTGAAACGAGCATGATGGATAAAAACGGATGAATCTTGAATTTGCTGATCATAATTATCATGACAACGATAGCCAGAATAAATACGATCAAAAATGGAATTCCTGTCATACTTTTTCCCTCCTATGTATACATCATATAGTTTTGTGCAATATGTATTATTTTTGATCTCCATATCATATTTCTTTGTACTTATTTATTAAGATAATATAAAAATTTTGCTTTGTAAATGTTACCTGTAACATATATTTGTATCATTTTTTGTTCTCTTGTAAAACTGCAGTGCCATATAGAATATTCCCGCGCCCTCCGGCGTCCGGATATCCTTTCCGCTTAAACTCTCCAGCTTCTTCAGCTTATACTGGATCGTATTCTTATGCATATACAGAGCGTCCGCCATTTTACCGATCGACCCTGCCTGTTCAAAAAAGACTGCGATCAGGTTCATATAACTGTCCACCTCTTCCGCCTCTGTCTCCGGAAACAGCTTATCCAGATATTCTTCCATCGCCTTGTCCGATATCTCATCAAGGAAAAGCTCGACGCAAAGGTCCCCATAGAAAATAATGTCGCTGTCCCTGCCGTTCTCCACAGCCTTCTGTGCCTGATCGCACATCTGACGGATATGTACGCTTCCATGTCCGGCATCAATGCCGATCAGCACCTTTTCCTGATACTTCCCATAAACCAGTTCCCTGATATGGCAAGCCAGTTCCCGCATCTTATCATCACTGCATGCATCCACGAGACAGATCTGTTTGGGCGGTTCCCTGAGATAAAGCACTCCTTCTTCTTTGTCCACAAAATGGCGGATCGTTGCCTCCATCTCTTCCAGACGTTTCTGCCCCTCCAGCGTACCGCACAATTGTGAATACCTCCGGAAATGAACTACAAGCGCACGGCGGGGACGCTCCACATCAATACCCAGCCGGTAACCTCTCTCCACAAAATTGCGATTGTATGACAGATCCGACTTTGCAATCCACTCCTCAATAAACCTGTATCTGACACGCCTGTCATATCTCTTCCGATCCTTCAGACGGTTATCCTCCACCATGATCTCCGTCATCCGTCGCACAATGTTTCCATAACCGACCACACGTTCCTTCTCCCCGGTAATGCCGATCACTCCGACGATCTCTCCTCTGATCGTAATCGGGAGATTGATCCCCTTCCTCGTCGTGGCATTCTCCATCTCTTTCGTGATATACAGCTCCGGCAGGCGCTCCTCGATCACCCTTTTGGCTCCCGTATGAAGGGTACCAAGCCTGGCAGGATCCGTACTCGCAACGATATATCCCTCTTCGTCCATAAAATTGATATGTTCATTGATCTCCCTGCCAATCTCTTCCACGATCGTCTGCGCCGCTGTCTGAGATATGTACATTTTCCACCCTCCGTCCTGTCCGGTTTCCCGCAAATTTCTTAATTTAAGTTCCGTCTTACTATACAGATATTATACAGTTTTTGCTAATATCTAACAATAATCAAGTCCTCAGGACTTGTGCGCGCAAGGCGCCGGCTACGTTAGCAGCATCATCCATTCTGCGCCTCTGCGCAAAAAAAGACCCAGCATAAGCTGAGTCTTGAGAGCGACAGACGGGACTCGAACCCGCGACCTCCACCTTGGCAAGGTGGCGTACT